>NZ_JBFODR010000030.1:0-136021 GCF_040908425.1 Aeromonas sp. R2-1 | reverse complement strand
GGCAGGGTCACCGTCAGCACCAGGGTGCCGCTCGCAGTCACTGCCTGGAAGCTGTGGCCGTTGCTGCCCGCCACCTCTTGCCAGGTGAGGGTCTCACCATTGTGGGTGATGGCCTTGCCACTCCCATCCACGACCTGGCCCGAGAGGGTCAGCCGCACGTCCACCACGGGATCGGAGTCCGCCGTGATGGTCAAGGTGCCGGTGGCATGCTGATCATCGCCGGTCTGGTTGTTGCCGGCGCCATCGAAGCGCCCTTCACTCACCGTCACACCGGTCAGGTTGAGGGTCGGTTTGTCCCCTTCCGAAATGCGGATGTTGAGGGTACCCGTGGTGCTGTCGTTGTTGCCGCTGCCCTTGTCGCTGTCGACGATATTGAGCTTGAACGGCAGGTCGGTGGCGGTGCCACCGCTCTGGTGAACCCCCTCGAACAGGGTCACCTTGTAGTCAAAACCGTTGCTGGCGGCATTGTCCAGCTTGCCCACCAGTTCGACCTGAAGCACCTCGACGCGCTGGCCATTGACTTCCACATAGCCCTTCAGCACCTGGTTGCCCGGGATGCTGGCATCGCCGTCGACCAGCTCGTATTTGACGCTCTGCCCCAGGGCGGTCAGGGCCGGCTGCTCACTGATGTCGGCAAACGACACCTCGCTCACCCGATCCGAGCCCGCATTGACCTGGAAGTGGCCGGTGCCGGTCAGGGTATTGCTGCCGTCGAGCCCACGCTCATCCAGGCTCACTCCGCTGCCCGCCACGAAGTGCGGCGCATGGCCATCCTTGATGGTGAGCGGTAAATCGGTGGAGACCCTGTCCCCATCCTTGTCGGTCAGGGTGACGGTGAGCGGCAGGTCGAGGGACTCGCTCCCCTGGTGATCCAGCTCGGCCCCCAGGGTCACCTTGGCGGTGACGCTCCAGTTGCCGTTGCTCTCCACCAAATCCAGCTCGGCCCGCAGCACCTCGCGGCCGTCCGCGCTGGTCCCCACCAGATCGCCGTTGGCATCCAGGGTGAAGGTCACCGGGCTGCCGTGGCTGCTGTACTTGCCATCCAGGCTGCCTTGAATGGCTGCGATGTCGAACTTGAGGCTGCTCGTGTCGAGCGCATCAGCCCCGTGGCTCACGGTGAAGCTCATGGCGCTCACCACGGCGCCGTCCCCCTGGTTCGCCTCCGTCATCTCGGTGCCGGTCACGGCGCTGATGACCGGATTGGCCCCGTCGCCGATGGCAACGCTCAGGGTGGAGGAGACTTTATCTCCGTCACTGTCGGTCAGGGTGAAGCCCGCCTTGAGCAGACTGTCTGCACTCCCCTGATCCAGCGGCTGGTTCAGGGTGAAGACGTAGTGACCGTTCTGATCCAGCGTCAACGTGAAGACGTTCTGGCCGTTGACGGCGCCGCTGATGCTGTTGCCGCTGATGGTGATGACCACGGGCTGGCCGCCGCTGGTGAGCCCCTGCAGGCCAGGCTGGCTGGCATCGAATACGATGTTGACCAGGGGATCGGCCCCGGCGGTGATGGCCAGATCCCCGGTGAGGGTCTGGGCTGCGCTCCAGTCGCTGTCCTCCACCAGGGTGAGGGAGACGGGGTCGACCTGGGGCAGCACGCCGTCGGTGATATGAATATTGAGGGTGCCAAGGTTGCTCTTGTCCCCGTCAAAGTCGGTGCCTTGCACCTGCAGCCCCAGGTTGACGCTGTTGGTGCTGACCGGTTGATCCAGCACGCCGTCGAGCACCACCTGGTACTTGCCATCCAGCCCCAGGGTCACGGTCAGAATGGTCTTGCCGCCCGCATCCAGCAGGGTGATGACGTTGCCGTTGACCTGATAGTGAGTCGGCTGGCCGCCGCTGGTGAGGCCATTCAGGCCGGGCTGGCTTGCCTCGAAGTTGAGCGACACGAGGCGGTCGCTGCCTACACTCACCGGCAACTGGCCATTCAGGGTCTGGCCCGAGGCCCCTTCCTGCAAGGTGACCCCGCTGTCGATGCCAAGGCGGGGATCCACACCGTCACTGATGGAGACAACCAGATCGGCGCGGGTCTCGTCGCCGTCTATCTCCTTGGCGGAGACGGTGAGCCCGAGGGAGAGCTGGTCGCTGCCCTGATGATCCAGAGGCCCATTGAGGGAGACGGTGACATTGCCGCCGATATCACTGCCCTGTTGGCTGGCGGTCAGCTCGGCCTTCAGCACCTCGACCCGCTTGCCATTGCCATCCAGGTAATACCCCGTCAACAGGCGATCGCCGGTGAATTCGAAAGTCAGCACATGACCGTCGCTGCTGATGCCGCTGCCGTTGAGACGAGCCAGGGTTGCACTCTGATCCGCGAAGACGGCACTTGTTGCCACCAAGGGATCGGACTGATGGCCCACCACGAACTGGCTCTGTCCCACCACCGCCGCCGGATTGGTGAAATCATCTTCCGTGAGGCTGATGGGGGCGATGGTGAAGTCCGGCGGTGTGCTGTCCACCAGGTTGACGGTGAGATTGGCGCTCACCCGATCCCCGTCGCTGTCGCTGTACTCCAGGGCAAAGGGCAGGCTCAGGCTATCCTGGCCGTGATCCAGGCTCTGGTTCCAGACGATGCGATAGCTGCCGTCGTTGGCCAGGGTCAGGGTGAAGACGGTCACGCCCCCCGCGCTGGCGGTGAGGGTCTGGCCGCTGACCTGGTAGGCGAGCGCCGTCCCGTGGCTGGTCAGGCCAAGCTGATTGAGGGCACCTTGATCGGCGGCAAAACTCACCTGCAGGTTGCCATCAAGCCCGGCTCCGGTGTGCAGGGATCCGGTGGCACTCACCGGCCCCTTGGCGAGATCCGCCTCGGAGAGGGTCAGGGTATCGCTCTGACCGATGAGGGGAGCCCCGTCGATCACCCGGTTGCCCGCCAGATCCGTCACCTCGGCGCGTACCTCGTAGGGGCCCTGGATGCTGGAGAGATCCAGGCCTCCCAGTTGCCAGCGGCCGTCACTGCCCACCAGGGCACTGCCGTTGAAGAGGGTCTGGCCATTCTGGCCAATCAGGGTGATGGTCACCCGCTGCCCCGCCTCCACGTCCGTGGTACTGCCGCTCAGGGTGACCTTGTCATGGCCGAGAATGCTGTCGGTATCGAGATCGTCGATGTCGATGGCGGCACGGGTATCCACCGTCACCGTCAGGGTGTCGCTGGCCCGGTTGCCCGCGATGTCCACCGCATCGACGCGAAAATCATGGGCGCCATCGGCCAGGGTATCGGGGATCTGATATTGCCAGTTGCCGTTGCCATCCACGGTGAGCACGGCCATCACCTTGCCTTCCAGGGTCAGGGTAACGGTAGCGCCAGGCTCCCCCTTCCCTTGTAGCAGCGGTGTGGTGTCGCGGGTCAGATCATCGGTCTGGCTGGTGCCGGTGTCGCTCTCGTCCGCCAAATCCAGGGTAATGGTGGTGATGGTGTCGAGCAGGGTCTGGCCGGTGTCGCTGGCCCGGTTGCCAGCCGCGTCTTGGGTATCGGCCTGGATGGTCAGGGGGCCGTCCACCAGTTTGCCGGTGACGTCGCCGAAGTTTGCCTCCCAGACGAAGCCGGGCAGCACTACTGTGGTGGTGGTCAGGCGGTTGCCATCCTGATCTATCAGGGTGACGGTGACGGTCTGGCCGACTTCCACATCCTCGACAAAGCCGCGGATGATGACGCCGGTCGCCTCGTCGGCATTGATGATGTTGTCGTCGGTCTGGGGCTCTGTGATGGTGATGGCCGCCAGCAGATCCTGATCTTCGGCATAGAGCAGCTCGTCGCCCGGCTGACGCGCCTCATGGCCGGTGTCAAACCCCGCCTCGGCCAGGGTGTACTCACTGTTGAGATCCACCACCACGAAACCGCCGGCGCTGGAGCCGACCACACCGCCAGCGGTGCCCGCGCCCGGATTACCGGCGGCCGTCTCTGCAAACAGCTCGGTTGGGTCGGCCCCCTGGCGGATGGCCTCCTGGAGGCTCGCCAGCTCGGCATCGGCACCGGCGGGCAGTGCCGCCTCGGGCTGGGGAGGCTCAGGGCGTTCGCTGCCCGCCTCCGCCAGCTCCACCTGTCCGTCGGATTCGGTGAGCAGGCGCATCCCGGGCTCCAGTTGCATGCCAGGGGTGGCACGGCGCAAAGAGCCGTCCGCATCCATCACAAACACGGCGCCCTCCACCTTGGCAATAAGAGTCGGTTTATCGATTCGCAGCTCGGCCATATATCCTCCAACGGGTAAACACAGACTTCCCAGCACATGAAGCGTAAAGGGAAAGTCTCCGTGACAGGCGGCTATTTTACCGTCAATCACCCCCTATAACCCTTCGTCATTTTCGATAATATCGAAAGTAAATGCCGCCAACCGTCCTATTAAATTCAATAACACGCTACCAGGCCGCGAATATGCTGGAATAAAGCCCTTAATTTCTCTTTTATAAAAATAGATGGCTCTCTTGGCACCCATTTCTACGACAGCTTCTGTCACAGAGCCCCTTGACAGGGGCCATGGGGATGGAAAACCGAAGCATCGCCCCTCCTTTTTCAAGCCAAAAATTGAATTTAAATTCAATAAAATCGGTTCACTCTCTCCCGTCATGCGCTGTATCTGCCCGCAGCCTCTTGCCCTGCTCCCCTCGCCAGCATGATGAACATCGTTTTTACCTATTTTCATCAAAAGAGAACGGGTGGAAATAACCCTCGGATGAGGTTCAATAATTCCACCTGGATCGCACTTTTAGCATCCCTCATCCCCCTCAATTGATCTAGCGCAACTCCCACGGGGATAAATGATTATCCATTTTACCCATTTGGTATTATTCCCCCGAGCAATTGCATAAACACCGATTTATATGCAGCCATAACAATGGATCGGCCTGCCATGCCCGTCGATGATGAGCACAGATGTCCACACCAAGATGGAACGGTCAGGCCCGACATGGACTTTTTATCTGGGAGTGATGACCGTGGGTTCATATGACAAGCTATTTCGACCAGGGCTGGCGGCCCTGTTGCTGACCGCCCTGCTGGGCGCAGGCAGTCTGGCGCAGGCAGACGACAGTGCCCCCAAGGGCAAGATCGAGGCGCGCAGCGAGCTGTTCGCCAAGGATCACGCCGATCAGTTCACCAGCTGGAAAGGCACCAGCGAGAGCCGCGAGCGCACCGATGCCCTGGCGGAAGATCCGCAGATGGTGGTGCTCTGGGCCGGCTACCCCTTCTCCAAGGATTACAACAAGCCGCGCGGCCACTTCTATGCGCTGACCGACGTGCGGGAAACCCTGCGCACCGGCGCCCCCAAGACTGCCGAAGACGGTCCGCTGCCCATGGCCTGCTGGAGCTGCAAAGGCCCGGACGTGGCCCGCGTCATCGACGAGAAGGGTGAGGATGGCTACTTCAAGGGGATGTGGGCAAAAGGCGGACCGGAAATCGTCAACACCATCGGCTGCGCCGACTGCCACGACACCGCCTCGAAAGAGTTCAAGGAGGGCAAGCCCGCCCTGCACCTCTCCCGTCCCTATGCCGACCGGGCCATGACCGCCATCGGCAAGCCGTTCAAGGAGCAGGGGCGCTTCGATCAGCAGTCCCAGGTGTGCGGCCAGTGCCACGTGGAGTACTACTTCAGCGGCCCCACCAAGGCGGTGAAATTCCCCTGGGACAAGGGCACCACCGTTGAGCAGATGGAGCAGTATTACGATGAAATAGGCTTTGCCGACTGGACCCATGCCCTCTCCAAGACCTCCATGCTCAAAGCCCAGCACCCCGAGTACGAGACCTGGCGCGCCGGCATTCACGGCCAGAACAACGTCGCCTGCGTCGACTGCCACATGCCCAAGGTGCAGAACGAGCAAGGCAAGGTCTACACGGATCACAAGGTAGGCAACCCCTTCGATCGCTTCGATCAGACCTGCCGCAACTGCCACACCCAGAGCAAGGAGATGCTGCAAGGGGTGGTCAAGCAGCGCAAGGACGCCGTCACCGAAATCAAGCTCAAAGTCGAGAAGCAGCTGGTGCACGCCCACTTTGAAGCCAAGGCCGCCTGGGATGCCGGCGCCACCGAGGCCGAGATGAAGGACATTCTGCAAGACATCCGTCACGCCCAATGGCGCTGGGACTTCTCCATCGCCTCCCACGGGGTGCAGATGCACGCCCCGGAAGTGGCGCTGCGCATGCTGGGAACCGCCCTGGACAAGGCCGCCGACGCCCGCACCAAGCTGGCACGCCTGCTGGCCGCCAAGGGGATCAGCCACGAGATCGCCATTCCTGACATCTCCAGCAAGGAGAAGACCCAGGCCGCTCTTGGCATGGACATGAAGCAGATGAACAGCGACAAGGCCCAGTTCCTCAAGACCACTGTCCCCGCCTGGGATGCCGAGGCCAAAGCGGCCGGACGGCTCGCACAATGACGAGGCATGCGGGCCCGCAGTGTCGGGCCCGCAGCCGGATGGAGGCTTCCTATGGGTGATTTAACAATGGATTTCTTACGACTGATGCTGATGGCAGCCATGCTGCTGACCAGCCTGCAGGGCCAGGCGGCCGATGCGGCAACCGCCCCGGCACCGACTACACATGAAGTGGAATTTCTGCGCAGTGCCGACAAGGCCTGCACCGACTGCCACAAGGAGCAGGTCGAAGGCATGCACGGCAAGCACGGCCAGGCAACCAACCCCAACAACCTGGCGCCGGTCACCTGCACCAACTGCCACGGTCAACCCTCCCCCCAGCACCGGGAAGGGGTCAAGGACGTGATGCGCTTTAGCGACAGCTTCAATGACAAACAGAGCACCGAGCGCTACCCCATCGCCGAGCAGAACGGGGTCTGCATGAGCTGTCACGAACCCAAACCGCTGCGCGAGGCGCTCTGGGCCCACGACGTGCACGCCACCAAGCTCACCTGCACCAGCTGCCACCAGCTGCACCCGGCCAAGGAGCCCATGGTGGCGATTCCGGAGAAGTCCCGCATCAAGCTCTGCGTCGACTGCCACAGCAAGCAGCATGAGGCCGTCAAGGCGGCCAAGGCGAACACCACCTCGGGCAAGGAGGCACAATGAGCTGCTCTCGCCGTCACTTCATGGCGGGGATGAGTGCGGGGGCCCTCATCATGATGACGGGGGCTGCTCGTGCCAGCACCCGCCCCCTTGCCACCACCCTCGCCCACAGCCAGACCATCGACGGGGTACGCTTTGGCATGCTCCACGACGAGACGGCCTGCATCGGCTGTACCGCCTGCATGGATGCCTGCCGGGAGGTGAATCAGGTGCCAGAGGGGGTCTCGCGCCTCGAGATCATCCGATCCGGCCCCATCGGCACCTTCCCCGATGCCGAGTACCACTTCTTTCGCAAGTCCTGCCAGCACTGCGACAACGCTCCCTGCGTACACGTCTGCCCGACCGGTGCCTCCCATATCCGCAAGGAGGATGGCATCGTCGACGTCAACCCGGATCTTTGCGTCGGCTGCATGTACTGTCTGGCCGCCTGCCCCTATCAGGTGCGCTTTATCAACCCTGTGACCAAGGTGGCCGACAAGTGCGACTTTTGCCGCAAGACCAACCTGGCGGCGGGCAAGGAGCCGGCCTGCGTGGAATCCTGCCCCACCAAGGCGCTGGTGTTCGGCAATCTGGATGATCCGGACAGCCCCATCGCCAAACGGCTGCTGAAGGAGACCACCTATCGCTACAAGCAGGCACTCGGCACCTCGCCCAAGATGTACCGCGTGCCCAAAGGGGAGATAAAGTCATGACGATGCAAGAGGCGTTTCACTTCCCTTCCTTCGTGTGGGGATTTGTCCGATCGCCATCTACCGCAGTAACAGAAGGAGGAATGGATCATGTTGCGTGACGCATTTCACTTCTCCTCGCTGGTGTGGGACTGGCCCATCGCCATCTATCTCTTTCTGCTCGGCATCTCCGCCGGGGCCACTACCCTCTCGGTGCTGCTGCGCCGCAAGGGGGCCGGCAGCGAGAGCGGCATCATCAAGGCGACCGCCATTCTGGCGCCGGTGAGCGTGGTGCTGGGGTTACTGATCCTCATCTTCCACCTGGCCCGCCCCTGGACCTTCTGGAAGCTGATGTTCCACTACCAGTTCGACTCCGTGATGTCGATGGGGGTCATGCTGTTCCAGGTCTACATGGCGGTGCTGTTCGCCTGGCTGGCGGTGGTATTTCGCTCCGAGATCGAGACCTTGCGCCGTCACCTGCTGCAAGAGAAGTTCGCCTTTGTGGATGATCTCATCGCTTGGCTTGCCCGCATCGAGCGGCTGCTGGCGCCGCTCTTGCTGCTGCTTGCCGTGCTGTTGGGGGCCTACACCGGCTTTCTGTTGTCGGCGCTCAAGACCTATCCGCTGTTGAACAACCCGGTGCTGCCGGTGCTGTTCCTCATCTCCGGCGTCAGCTCCGGCATCGCCTCCACCATCTTGCTGGCGGTCACCCTGTTCAAGGAGAACCATCACAGCCAGGGGGTGAGCTTTGTCCACCGCTTCGAGCGGCCGGTGCTGGCGGTGGAGGTGTTGCTGCTGGTCTGCTTCTTTACCGGCCTCTACTTCGGTGGCGGCCAGAAGGAGGCAGCCATGTGGGCCGCCATCGGCAGCGGCTTCTGGGCTCAGGTGTTCTGGCTCGGGGTGGTGGGCATCGGTATGCTGCTGCCCCAGTTGCTGGCCCTGCTGGCCCCGGCGCCACTGCGGGCCAAAAACGGCTATCTGGTACTGGTCTGCAGCCTGACCCTGGTGGGGATCCTGCTGCTGCGCTACTTCGTGCTCTACGCCGGCCAGATGACGGTAGTTTAAAGGTATGATCACCAGCGCCAGCCACCCTCGGGTGACTGGCGCTGGTTTGTTGCTGGCCCAATGAATTTCTGGTGATGCCACACCCGTTGCTTGGCAATGTGTTCCCCCAAAGGGAGACGACGCGGCGTGTGTGGCATGACATGAATGACATCAAAGATTGATCCTGGAGGTTGTGTGCTGGCGGAGCTCGGCTATCTCTCACTGTTGCTGGCGACCGGGCTCGCCCTGCTGCAAGGCACCCTGCCCTGGCTGGGGCTGCGGCTCGCCTCACGCCCGCTGCTGGGCTGCGCATCACCGCTGGCCCTCCTGGTCGCGCTCCTGCTCGGGGCCGCCCTGCTGCTGCTCGCCGGCTGTTTTGGCCAAGATGACTTCACCCTGGTCTATGTGGCCCAGCACGCCAACAGCGCCCTGCCCCTTGGCTTCAAGCTGGCGGCCGTGTGGGGCGGCCACGAGGGCTCCATGCTGTTCTTCGTCTTTGCGCTGGGGCTGTGGGGCGCTCTGGTAGCTCTTTGCTCCAGGCGGGTCGATCCGCTGATCCGCACCCGGGTATTGGCCATCATGGGGCTGATCGTCGGGCTGTTCGGCCTCTATACCCTGATCTTCTCCAGCCCGTTTGACCGCCAGTTCCCGGGACCGCTGGAGGGGCGCGATCTCAACCCCATGCTGCAGGATATCGGCCTCATCATCCACCCGCCCCTGCTCTATCTCGGTTACGTCGGTTTTGCGGTCAACTTCGCCTTCGCCATGGCGGCGCTACACTCGGGCAGGCTCGATGGCGCCGTGGCCCACTGGAGCCGCCCTTGGGCGCTCGGCTCCTGGATGTTTCTCACCGCCGGCATCGTGCTGGGTTCCTGGTGGGCCTATTACGAGCTCGGCTGGGGCGGCTGGTGGTTCTGGGATCCGGTGGAAAATGCCTCTCTCTTGCCCTGGCTGCTCGGCACCGCCCTGCTGCACGCCCTGGTGGTGTGCGAGAAGCGCGGGGCTTACGGCCACGCCGTGCTGCTGCTCTCCATCTTTACCTTTTCGCTCAGCCTGCTCGGTACCTTCGTGGTGCGCTCCGGGGTGCTCACCTCGGTACACGCCTTTGCGGTCGACCCCAGCCGCGGCCTCACCCTCTTGTTGCTGCTCGGCTTGCTATTGACCAGCGCCCTCACCCTGTTTGCCCTGCGCGCAGACATTCGCGCCCCCTATGCCCGCTTTGGCTTGCTGTCAAAAGAGGGACTGCTCGGCGCCGCCATCCTGCTGCTTTGCGTGGCCTGCGCCAGCGTGCTGCTCGGCACCTTCTACCCCATGGTGTTCCAGTCGCTCCATCTGGGCTCGCTCTCGGTGGGCGCCCCCTATTTCAATACCATCTTCGTGCCGCTGGCCCTCTGCCTGATGGCGCTGATGACCCAGCTGCCGCGCCTGCGCTGGCAGCATCTGGCAGCCCAGCGCCGCATCACGGTGCTGCTCCCATGCCTGTTTGGCCTGCTGGGGGGCACCTTGCTGAGCCTCGCCTATCCCGAACCGCTGCGGGCAAGCTGGCAGGGGCTTGCGGCCAACGTGCTGAGCCTCTGGCTGATGGCCAGCCTGCTGCTCCCGCTCTTGCAACCGGTCGCCCTGCGCGAGCTCACCCTCAATCGGTTCGGCAGCCTGCTGGCCCACCTCGGGGTGGCAGTGTGCGCCCTCGGCATCGCGCAGGTGAGTCACCACAGTCAGGAGGGGGGCGCCGTACTCGCCGCAGGCCAGCCCTATCGACTCGGCGCCTTCGAGTTTCGCTATGAGGGGTGCGAGCCGATCATCGGCCCCAACTACACCGCCGAGCGCATCACCTTGAGCGTGCATCGGGAGGGCCAGGAGGTAGCCAGGCTCACCCCGGAGCGGCGTCACTACAGCGTGCGCACCATGAACATGAACGAGCCCGGCATCGCGTGGGGGCTGTTTGGCGATCTCTACGTGGTGCTTGGCGAAAAGATGGGACCCGGCGCCTATGCCATGCGGCTGCACTACAAGCCGCTGGTGCGCTGGATCTGGCTCGGTGGCCTGTTGATGATGGCGGGCGGCGCCCTGCGCCTGCTCGCCCGCCGACCGCTGCTGGCTAACCATCCTGCGCCAGCGACCGTCCCCTGCCCTCGGCTTGAACAGGAGACCTTATGAACGCCCGTCTGCGCCTGTTCGTGCCGCTCGTGCTCAGTCTGGGGCTCAGTGCCCTGCTCTGGCTCGGCCTTGGCAACAACCCCTACAGCCAGGATGAGGCCGTCGCAGGGCGCACCCTGCCCGCCTGGCAGAGTGACGATCTGTTTGGTGGCGCCCCCATCCACACCGCGGCACTCAAGGGGGAGCCCTTTGTGCTCAACGTCTGGGCCAGCTGGTGCCCCAACTGCCGCGCCGAGCATCCGCTGCTGGGTGAGCTGGTCAGCGCCGTGCCCCTTTATGGCCTCAACTACCGGGACAAGGTAGATGCCGCCCGCGCCTGGCTTATCCAGGCGGGCAACCCCTATCGCGCCGTGCTGGCCGACCCCGACGGCCGACTCGCACTGGAGCTCGGCGTCTACGGCACGCCGGAGACCTATCTCTTCGCCGGCGACGGCACCCTGCTGACCCGTCATACCGGCCTGCTCACCCGGGAGATCTGGCAACGCCAGTTTGCCCCCCTGCTTGCAAAGGCCCGCAGCAACACCGCTCGCCAGCCCGAAGTGGAAAGAGAAGTGGAGAGAGAAGTAGAGAGAGAAGTAGAGAGACAAGTGCGGGAGAGCAAGCCATGAGCCGTCTCGGCCACGCCCTGATCGCACCGCTCTTGCTGGCCTTGAGCCTCGGGGCCCTTGCCAGCGGGGTCGATACCTATGAGTTTCGCCACCCCGAGCGGCAGACCCGCGCTCAGGAACTGGCCCGCGCCCTGCGCTGCCCCCAGTGTCAGAACCAGAACCTGGTGGAGTCCAACTCCCCCATCGCCCGGGATCTGCGGCTCGAGGTCTACCGCTGGGTGGACGAGGGGCAGTCTGATGAGCAGGTGATCGCCCGCATGACGGCGCGCTTCGGCGACTTCGTGCGCTACGATCCCCCCTTCAAGGCCGGCACGGCACTGCTGTGGGGCGGCCCCGCCCTCTTGCTGTTGCTGGCGCTCCATCGCCTGCGCAGGAGCCTGCATCGCCGGCAACCGGCGCGGGTGCCGCTTGTCGGCGACAGAGCCGAGGGGGCGCTCGCTCACGACCCCAGGGCCGAGCTGAACCGGCTGATCATGGCCAAGCAGCAGGCGGGGCTTGCCCCCCACAGCCGCCTCTACCGGGAGCTGGAGCTGGCCCGCCTCGCCAACGCCACCCCACCTGCCGAGCAGGCCCTGCGCGAGCGGCTGGTAAGAGATCGCACCGCTCGTCCGCAGCCCTGGCTGCGCTCCTGGATGCTGCTTGGGGGCCTGCTGCTGGCGCTGATGGCAGGTATTTATGCCGGCACCGGCCGCTATCAGGCGTGGCAGGCTTATCAGTCGCGCCCCGATCCGCTGGCGGGATTGAGCCCGCGGGATCTGCAGGACAAAGAGCTGGGCGCCCTGCACCAGCGTCTGCAAGCCAACCCCGCCGATCTCGACGGCTGGGCGGCGCTCGGCCAGCTCTATCTCTATCGAAACGAGTACGCCAATGCCCTGCTCGCCTACCAGCGCCTCGCCCTGCAAGAAGGGGGCGCCAGCGCGGCGACCCAGGCCGCCCAGGCCACCGTGCTCTACTACCAGGCGGGCCAGCAGCTCACCCCGGAGGCGCAGCACCTGTTGGGTAGCGCGCTCAAGCAGGACAAGGGTGAGGTGAGCGCCCTGATGCTGCTCGCCTCCGATCACTTCCTGCACGGCCGCTACTCCCAGGCCATTGCGCTGTGGCAGCAACTGCTCGATGAAGAGCGACCCCGTATCAACCGGACCGCGCTGATCGAGGCCATTCAGACCGCGCGGATGATGGGAGGATGACGCGGGGCAAAACGGCGATAATGCAGCGGGCCATCTTCCCTGCCGGGCGCCGTTTTTATCGCCATGATCGCCATTAACGACCCCTTCATCATTCCAAGACGCCGAAAGGTGCGAAAAGAGTCGTCATCCCGCCCCTCGCCAGCATATAGTGCGCCCCCGTGGTGGCGTGTCTGGCATGGCCTGGCAGGCCTCTATGACTCCCTTTTGCGGGCCCAATAGCCCCGATGCGGGGGATTTCAAGGTGCGCTGGTCCATAAAATGGAAATATCCGGCCACCAGACGTTGTGAAGCGTCAATTACCGTCATATAACTTAGCCAAATGTCCCTGTGAGTCGTAGTAGAGTCAAATCATGAACCTTCGTCCTTTTCTTCCCTTGCTGCTCGGCGCCTTCCTCCTTCCCGCCAGCATGGAAAGCGCCCATGCCAACCCGTTTTCTGCGACCTCTTCTTCCACCAACAGCCTGCTCGAACCCCGCAGCAACCTTCCGCTGAGATCCGATGCCTACGTGGTCGTCAACCCGAAAACCGGCGAGACACTGGCAGAGCGCAACGCCAACCGGGTGATGTCCATCGCCTCCATCACCAAGCTGATGACAGCGCTGGTGGTACTGGATGGCAATCAGCGCCTCAACGAGACCCTCACCGTCACCATGGATGACGTGGACAGACTCAAGGGCACGGGGTCGCGCCTCGCGGTGGGCTCGCGCCTGAGCCGCGCCGACATGCTGCACATCGCACTGATGTCCTCTGAAAACCGCGCCGCCTCCGCCTTGGGACGGCACTACCCGGGTGGCCGCAAAGCCTTTATCGAGGCAATGAATGCCAAGGCCCGCATGCTCGGCATGTGGAGCACTCATTTCGCCGACAGCACCGGGCTCAACCCCCGCAACGTCTCCACCGCACACGATCTCGCCAAACTGGCTGCTGCCGCATCCACCTACCCGCTGATCCGCCAGTACACCGCCTCCGAGCAGCGTCTGGTACGCAACGGCAAGCGCCAGCTGCACTACCTCAACTCCAACCGCCTGGTACGGGAAGGAAGCTGGCCCATTCTGGTCTCCAAGACCGGTTATATCCGCGAGGCGGGGCGCTGCCTGGTGATGGGAACCCGGGTCAACAACGAGCCCGTGGTCATGGTGCTGCTTCACGCCAACACCACGGATGAACGGGTCGCCGATGCCAGAAAGATCAAGAGCTGGCTGGAAACCTCGGGCCGCATGACCCTGACGGCGCAGTCCACTCCCCAGCCCAGGCTCTTCAGCAGCCAGTAACGGCTACGAGAACAAGGGCCCCCGAACCGGCAGGTGCGGGGGCCTTTTTCATGAGTGGCAATCCCCCCCTGCTGCCTCTTTCTGCTCTCCCAGTGATCCCGACCGTATGGTGCTTCGTTAAGGAGGCAGAGAGAAACCAAGGGCATCAACAGGGCCGCCACATGCACCTCAAACCCCATCTTCCCGAGAAGATCTGTCCCGTCTGCCAACGTCCTTTTGCCTGGCGGCGCAAGTGGGCCCGCTGCTGGCAGGAAGTGCGCTATTGCAGCGAACGCTGCCGCCGTCGGAAGGAGCACCCCTGATGGAGCTGCGCCTCATTCTCGGGGATCAGCTGAACGCAGGTCACAGCTGGTTTCGCACGCCGGATGCCGCTGTTTGCTACCTGATGGCGGAGCTGCGCCAGGAGACGGACTACTGCCGCCACCATCGCCAGAAGGTGCTCGCCTTCTTTGCCGCCATGCGCGCCTTCGCCGCCGCTCTCACCCAGGCGGGCCACCGGGTCTGCTACCTGACTCTCGATGAGAGCGCCCCCTGGCCCGATTTGCCGAGCTTGCTGGCGGCCCAGCTCGAAGCGCATCAGGCCGAGCGCTTCGCCTGGCAGAGCCCGGACGAGTGGCGCCTTGCAAGCCAGCTGACCCAGTGGGCCTCAGGCCTTGCCATCCCGACCGCTGAGGTGGACAGCGAACATTTTCTCACCCCCCGCGATGGCTGGCGACGCTACCCCCACAGCCGGATGGAGTTCTTCTACCGCGCCCTGCGAAAGCAGTACCGGGTGTTGCTCGATGAGCGCGGCCAGCCCCTTGGGGGGCGCTGGAACTTCGATGCCGAGAATCGCGCCAAATTGCCAGCGAGCCAACCCATCCCGGCGCCCCTCACCTTTGCCAACGAGGTGAGCGACATCGATGCCATGCTGACCCGCCACGGCGTCGCCACCATTGGCAGTGCCGATGCCGACGCCCTGCCCTGGCCCGTCACCCGGCGCCAGAGCCGCGCACTGCTTGAACACTTCCTTGCACACTGCCTGCCCCACTTCGGTCGCTATCAGGACGCCCTGAGCGAGCGGGGCTGGAGCCTGTTCCACAGCCGCCTGTCGTTTTCCATGAACAGCAAGATGCTCCATCCCCTCGAGGTGATCCGCGCTGCGCAAGCTCACTGGCAGGCCAATCAGGCCACCATTTCCCTGGCGCAGGTGGAGGGGTTCATCCGCCAGATCCTCGGCTGGCGCGAGTTTGTCCGCGCCCTCTACTGGGAAAAGATGCCCGAGTATCGGCGCACCAACTTTCTCGGGGCCGAGCGACCCCTGCCCGGTTTTTTCTGGAATGGAGAAACCAGCATGGCCTGCGTGCGTCACGCCATTCGACAGTCTCTGGAGCACGCCTATGCCCACCATATCCAGCGGCTGATGGTGACCGGCAACTTCGCCCTGCTGGCGGGGATCCACCCTGACGAGGTGGATACCTGGTATCTGGGCATCTATGTGGACGCCATCGAGTGGGTGGAGCTGCCCAACACCCGCGGCATGAGCCAGTTTGCCGATGGCGGCCTGATGGGCAGCAAGCCCTACGCCAGCAGCGGCGCCTATCTCGAGCGGATGGGCCACTACTGCAAGGGGTGTCACTATCAGGTGAAGGCCCGCAGCGGGCCGGACAGCTGCCCCTTCAACAGCCTCTATTGGCACTTTCTTTGGCGCAACCGGGACAAACTTGGCAACAACCCTCGCCTCGCCCTGCCCTATGCCAACTGGAATGGCCAAACCACAGAACAGCAGCAAGCCATCCTGACGACGGCAGAGCATCATCTGCTCCACCTGGAACGGCTCTGAATCGACCGGATTTCATGCCAGAAAGTGAGCAAATGACAACATTGAGAGCCAGTTAACAAAATGTGAATAGCGATAACCACCAATGACATCGACACCAGTTGAATATCCTGTGGCGGCTGATTAAGGTGGAGGCCCCAGTCAAGGAGAGACAAGATGGACATAGTGGTACTCGGTGGTGGCGTGGTCGGTGTGACCAGCGCCTGGTATCTGGCCAAGGCCGGTCACAAAGTGACCCTGCTGGAGCGGCGTGACGGGGTGGCCCTTGAAACCAGCCATGCCAACGCGGGTCAGATCTCCCCGGGTTATGCTTCCCCCTGGGCTGCCCCCGGCATTCCCCTCAAGGCCGCCAAATGGCTGCTGCAAAAGCACGCCCCCTTCACGGTGCGGCCCACCTCGGACCCCTTCCAGCTGCGCTGGATGCTGAAGATGTTCGCCAACTGCACGCCGGCGGCCTATGCGGTCAACAAGGGGCGCATGGTACGGCTGGCCGAATACAGCCGCGACTGCATGAAGCAGTTGCGGGGCGAGCTCGCGCTCGACTACGAAGGGCGCCAGCTCGGCACCCTGCAACTGTTTCGCAGTCAGGCCCAGCTCGATGCCAGCCAGCGCGACATCGCCGTGCTCGAGGAGTACGGCGTCCCCTATCAGTCTCTGAATGCCGACGGCTGCGAGGAGGTCGAGCCCGCCCTGGCAAGGGTGCGTGGCAAGATGGTGGGGGGCCTGCGCCTGCCGGGAGATGAAACCGGTGACTGTTTCCGCTTCACCCAGGCCCTGGCGGACGAGGCGCGTCGGCTCGGGGTGAGCTTCGTCTTCAACTGCGCCATCGACGAGGTCGAGATCGCGAAGGGACGCGCCGTGGCGGTCCGTGCCGGCGAGCAGCGCTTCCAGGCCGACGCCATCGTCTGTGCCCTCGGCAGTTATGGCACCGGCTTCCTGCGCCCCCTCGGAATTGAGCTCCCCGTCTACCCGGTCAAGGGGTACTCCCTCACCCTGCCGATGACGGATGCCGAGGGCGCCCCGCGCAGCACCGTGCTGGACGAGACCTACAAGGTCGCCATCACCCGCTTCGACGAACGGATCCGGGTGGGCGGCATGGCCGAACTCTCGGGCTTCAACCTGGCGCTCAACCCCAGACGCCACGATACCCTGGCCATGGTGGTGAGGGATCTCTTCCCCCAGGGGGGGGATCTGGAGCAGGCCACCTTCTGGACCGGGCTGCGCCCCATGACGCCGGACGGCACGCCCCTGGTGGGCCCAAGCCCCATCCCCGGGCTCTGGCTCAATACCGGCCACGGTACCCTGGGCTGGACCATGGCGGCAGGATCGGGCCAGTTGCTCAGCGATCTCATCTCGGGCAATACCCCGGATATCAGCGACGAGGGGCTCACCCTGGCCCGCTACGGCTAGGCGTTGGCCACCCGTCTGTGCAAGTCTGCGAAAAAAGAGGGCGTGCCAGGCACGCCCTCTTTTTTCTTGCCCCTGGCTATGACAACACTGGGGTCGCCTCCTCGCTCGTCAGTCCGGGTTTCAGGGCCAACGTGAAGAGCGCCGCCACCATGTCGGACTGGGTGATGATGCCCACCAGCTGCTCCCCCTCCACCACCGGCATGTGGTGCAGCCCCCCGTCGGAGAAGGCCTCCACCAGATCGTAGAGAGGCTGGTAGCGCCGCGCCGTCTGCACCTCCCGGGTCATCAGATCCGCGACCTGCTGCTGCTCAAGGGCCTCCTTCGCCCTCGGCTGGTGACCCGCCCGGTCGATCATCAGGTCGTGCAGGGTGATGATGCCGACCAGCCTCTCCCCCTCATCCACCACCGGCAGCGCCTTGATCTGGTGGTGGGAGAGCAGATGCCACGCCTCCATAGCGAGCGCCTGTGGCGTCGTCACGACGAGATCCCGCGACATCACATCCTGGCAACGCACCGTCCCCACTCGCCCCCGCAGGGCGTGAAGCTGGGCCTCCTGCAGCAGCTCCTGCAGATCCTGGCGGCTGATGTCCAGCAGTTCCCCGTGTTTTTCCAGGGCAAAGTCGATGTCCTGGGTGGCGAGTCGGGCACTCGGCTGGGGATCCGCCGTCTGGTGGCGATTGGGCGCCGCCTTGCCGCCATGGGGATAACGACGCCCCAGAGCGCGGTTGTAGAGGAGCCCCAGACTCAGCAGCAACAGGGAGTTGAGCAGCACCGGCAGCAGCACGTAGCCGACCCCGAGCGCCCGGATCCCCTCGCCGCCGATGACGGCGGTCAGGGCCACGGCGCCGCCGGGCGGGTGCAGGCTGCGGGTGAGGAACATGGCGGCGATGGCCAGCATCACCGCCAGGGCCGAGGCGATAGCCATATCCGGCACCAGGCTCGCACTCAATACCCCCATCAGGGCCGACACCCCGTTGCCCACAAGGATGGACCAGGGCTGGGCCAGGGGGCTGGCCGGGGCGGCAAACAGCAGCACGGCGGAGGCCCCCATGGGGGCGATGAGCCAGTGCACCTCGAGCCCCAGCCCCCAGCGGCACAGCAAGGCGGTGCCGAGCAAGCCGACGAAGGCGCCAAGGGCGCCGTAACAACTCTCTTTGACGCTGGTATTGGTCGATACCGGCAAAAAATCCCTGAACTGCATGGTGCTCCCGCGGACGATAACATTTATTTCAAATGCGCAATTCTAGCCACTTTCCCCCGTCCCGCACCAGCACCCCGCTCCGCCATGGCCATCATCCGCACGCTTTTTCCCTTCTTAACATTGTCTTAAGAGTCCGCTGGCACCCTCTACACCATCCCAACACTGGAGCCCAACGGTATGACTCACCTCAACGATGCCCTGCGCCGCTTCGACGGCCAACGCCGGGTCTGGACGGCGGGACTGGAGCGAACCCTGCTCGGCTGGCTTGCCAGTCGCAGCGCATTGCCGCCCTCTTCGCAGGCACCCCGCCGGATCCTGGTCATTCGCAGCACCAACCGCATCGGCAACAACCTCTTCCTGCTGCCCTTCCTGCACCAGCTTCATCGCGCCCATCCCCACGCCGAGCTGGAGCTGGTGTGCAGCCCCACCACCCTGCTCCCCTTCCTGGCCGATCTGCCCCTGCGGCGCATTCATCAGATCCGGTTGCAGGGCAGACACCTGCCGGGCGCCCTCTCGGCACTCTCGCGTCTGCGCCGCCAGCACTACGACAGGGTCTACGTCCCCTTCGCCTCCAGTACGGATCACTTCATCGCCGCCTGGGTACAGGCCCGTGAGAAATGCGGCTTCGACGATGGCCATGGGGATCTCATCTTCCAGCGTCCGCGGGCTGCGGACAGTGAGTGCCACTACGCCCACCAGCCCCTGCAACTGCTCGGCATACCGGGCAATCCGGCCGAACCCATCCCCCTTGGCAGCCTGTTGCAGGGGCCAAGCCCGGCCTTGAGTGCGCTGCGACGAGCCCATCCTGGCCGTCCTCTGATCGGCTTTTTCACCGGCGCTCGCAAGGGCAAGGGGCTCTCCCTGCCCCAGTGGCAGCGGTTGCTTGGGGATCTGCGCCGTCACAGCCCGGATGCCCTGCTGATCCAGCTCGCGGATCCCGCCGCCCCCGAGCACCCGCTCGGGGACGTGCACGTTTCCCTTGGCAACATGGGGGAGCTGGCCCGCTTCACGGGCGGCCTCTCCCTCTTCGTCAGCGCCGACACCGGTCCCCTGCACCTGGCTGCCGCCAGCGGTGTGCCCTGTCTTGGCCTCTTTACCCAGACCGACCCCGCCCGCTACGGGTGCCTGGGCGCCCAGCACCTCAATCTGGTGATCGAGGATCGCAATGCCATCCCCCTCGACCGCCAGTGGCTGGCCGAGGCGCTCGCAAGCGCCCCTCACCCGGTGACGATGTCGGTTTCCCCCACCCGCTACCAGCCCGCCTCCCGCCCCGCCCTGCTCCCCCTCTAGGGAGCGGCCATGCACAAAAAGAGGGAAGGCTGTCGCCTTCCCTCTCTCGTCTTGATGACACTCACCGGGCGCTCGTCCGGGTGAATGGAAGCCCTCAGGCCAGCTCGGCGCGCAGCGCCCGGGTGGCATCGACCATCACCTTCAGGGCAGCGGTGGTCTCTTCCCAGCCGCGGGTCTTGAGGCCGCAGTCCGGGTTCACCCAGAGCCGGTCCGCCGGGATTTGTTGCGCAGCCTTGCGGATGAGGTCTTCAATCCAGCCCTGGCTCGGTACGTTCGGCGAGTGGATGTCGTAGACGCCCGGGCCGATCTCGTTGGGGTAGTTGAAGCGCTCGAACGCTTCGAGCAACTGCATCTGGCTGCGGCTCGTCTCGATGGTGATCACATCCGCGTCCAGCGCCGCCACCGCCTCGATGATGAGGTTGAAGTCGCTGTAACACATGTGGGTGTGGATCTGGGTGCTGTCCACCACCGGGCTTGCGCTCAGGCGGAAGGCGCGCACCGCCCAGTCGAGATAGGCCTGGTGATCCTGCTTGCGCAGGGGCAGCCCTTCGCGGATCGCCGGCTCGTCGATCTGGATGATCTTGATGCCGGCGGCTTCCAAGTCAGCCACCTCGTCGCGAATGGCCAGGCCAATCTGCAGGGCGGACTGCTCGCGGCTCACGTCTTCCCGCGGGAAGGACCAGCAGAGAATGGTCACGGGGCCGGTCAGCATGCCCTTCACCGGCTTGTCGGTCAGGCTCTGGGCAAACTTCGTCCACTCAAGGGTCATGGGGGTCGGACGGTCGATGTCACGGGTGATCACCGGCGGCTTGACGCAGCGGGAGCCATAGCTCTGTACCCAGCCAAAGCGGGTGATGGCAAAGCCGTCCAGCAGCTCCCCGAAATACTCCACCATGTCGTTGCGCTCCGCTTCACCATGCACCAGCACGTCGAGCCCGATGGCCTCCTGGCGCTCGATGGCATCCTTGATCTGGGCCTGGATGCCCGCCTCGTAGGCCTGGTCATCGATGCGCCCGGCACGCCAGTCCTGACGCAGCACCCGGATTTCAGAGGTCTGCGGGAAGGAGCCGATGGTGGTGGTGGGCAGGAGCGGCAGCTTCAGATCCGAGCGCTGCGCGTCGGCACGCACCGGGTAGGCGCTCTGGCGATCGAAGTCACTGTTGGTCAAGCTGGCGAGGCGCGACTGCACCGCTTTCTTGTGAACCCGGCTGTCGGACTCCCGATCCACGATGGGCTGGCTGTAAGCCTCGATTTTGTCCAGGGCGCCACCGTCCAGGTAGTCGGACAGCAGCCCCAGCTCATAGCACTTTTGCAGGGCGAAGGCGAACCAGCTGCGGGTCTGGGGATCCAGCTCGTGCTCCAGGGTCAAATCCACCGGGCTGTGCAGCAAGGAACAGGAGGAGGCCACCCAGAGGCGCTCGCCAAGCTTTTCTTTCAAGGCCTTGAGGGTCGGCGCCAGCTTGGCCAAGTTGGCACGCCAGACGTTGCGGCCGTTGATGACACCCGCCGAGAGTACCCACTGGGCCGGCAGGTGCGGGACCAGGGTCTCGAGCTGCTCGGGGGCAGCCACCAGATCCAGGTGCAGGCCGTCCACCTTCAGACTGGTGATGATGTCCCGCTGATGGGCCACGGACCCGAAGTAGGTGGTGAGCAGCAGCTTGCAGGGGCCGCTCAGGCGCTCATATGCCTTGAGGTAGGCCAGGCGCCACTCGTCCGGCAGGTCCAGCGCCAGGGCCGGTTCGTCGATTTGCACCCACTCCACCCCCTGGGCCGCCAGTTTGGCCAGGATCTCCTGGTAGACGATCAGCAGGCGATCCAGCAGTTCGAGGCGGGAGAAGCCGCTCTCTTTCTCCTTGCCAAGCCAGAGGTAGGAGACGGGACCCAGCAACACCGCCTTGACCGGCAGCCCAAGGGCCTTGGCTTCTTCCACCTCGTCAAAGAGCTGGCTCCAGCCCAGCTTGAAGCGCTGGTCACGGTAAAATTCCGGCACCAGGTAGTGGTAGTTGGTGTTGAACCACTTGGTCATCTCGGCAGCCGCCGCCGCCGGGCCGGTCGGCGCACGGCCACGGGCCACACGGAACAGGGTGTCGAGGTCGGTGTCGCCGTGGCGGTGACGGGCAGGCACGGCGTCCACCAGCAGGCTGGTACCCAGCACCTGATCGTACCAGGCAAAATCCCCCACCGGCAGCAGGTTGACCCCGGCGGTACGCTGGGCCTGCCAGTGGCGCTCACGCAGGCTCTTGCCCACGGCGACCAGCTCGGCCTGGGTGGTTTCGCCACGCCAGTAGGATTCGAGGGCAAATTTCAGTTCGCGCTTGGCGCCGATACGGGGAAAGCCCAGGGTGTGTGCGCAGGTCATAGGTTCCATTCCTTATGCTCGTTTATCTGATGAGGATCTGGATTGTTTGGCCATCCAGATGTTTACACATCCAAAATGACAAGATAAGGTGATCTTGGCTATTGAATCCTCTTCAACTGGCTCTCAAGAATTTCTCAACTGACGCACAAAGGAGCAGTGCCATGGTCGCGCCCACCCCATCCAGCCCCCCTCAGAGCAGCAATCTGGGCATCGATCTCAAACACCTGAAGACCATCAGCGCCCTGGCCGAGCAAGGGTCCCTGGCCGGGGCCGCACTCACCCTCAACCTCACCCAGTCCGCCCTCTCCCACCAGCTCAAGGAGCTGGAGACCCGCCTCAATCTGGAGCTGTTTCTTCGAAAAAGCCGCCCTCTGGTGCTGACGGCGGCAGGCCAGCATCTGCTGGCCCTGGCCCGTCAGGTGCTGCCCGCCCTGGCCCAGACCGAGCGCCAGCTGGTCGCCCTGCACAGCGGCGAGGCGGGCAGGCTGCATCTGGCCCTCGATTGCCACAGCTGCATCCAGTGGCTGCTCCCGCTGTTGCCGGACTTTCGCCGCCAGTGGCCCGGCGTGGATCTGGAGGTGGAGTCGGTGCCGGGTTTCGATGCCATCAGTGCCCTGCTTGGCGGCCAGCTCGACCTGCTGCTCACCTCGGATGTACAGGCCCGCGGGGATCTTCACTTCGAGCCGCTGTTCGCCTTCGATCTCACCCTGGTGATGGCGCCGGATCACCCCCTCTGCCAGCAGCGGCGCATCGCACCGGACGATCTGCGGCCGGAGGTGCTGCTGGTCTACCCGGTGGAGCGGGCGCGCATGGACGTGTTCAGCCGTTTCCTGCAACCGGCCGGGGTGGAGCCCGCCCGCTGCAAGCCGGTGGACAACACCTCTGTCATGCTGCAGATGGCCGCCGCCGGGCTCGGACTCGCCGCCCTGCCCCGCTGGGCCAGCGAGGAGTTCGTGCGCCAGGGCCTGCTTGAGGCGCGCCCTCTCGGGGAGGGCATTCGCCGCCACATGTATGGCGCCGTGCGCGCCGCCGACAAAGATCAGGCCTGCCTGCAGAGCCTGTTCGAGCGCATCCGCACCCGGATGGCGGCCCAGTAAGCCGGACACAAAAAAGCCGCCAGGATCCGGCGGCTTTCATCACGGGTTGCCCGCGCAGACGAAGAGTCGGGTATCAGCACTCATCACCCCTCGCCCCACCCTGCCTTCGCGGGCAGTTGCCACAAAGCTCCCCATCCCGGCGCTTGTAGTGCAGGCAGCAGCGCTGGCGCACATAGCCCGGGAAGGCCTCGTCCCGGGGCAGCCCCGCTTCGCGCCAGCCCGTCAGATGTGCCGACGGCAGGCCACAGGATTCAAGCCAGAGGGGGGCATGGGCCCTGACCTCCTCCCGACTCACCTCCCCGAAGAAATCGGGTACCCGCACCAGGGCCGCCAGCAGATCGTCCGCCAGGAGCGGGCGCACGAAACCGGGGCGCAGCCGCTGCACCGTCCCAAGGAGGGTGAACTGCCCCTGCCAGTGCGCCTGGAGTCGCTCTCCTGCCGTCTTGATCAACACGCCGGCCTCCCCTCTGATCATGGGCTCGGCCGGCAGGGTAAAGCCCGACACCACGCCGGCCTCATGCCCCTGTCCCAGCCTGTCGAGGGCAGGCACGGCCTGATGGCGATAGACAGCCACCATGGCGAGATAGATGGATTGCCAGCAGAGCATGCCCCAGCTGCGGGTGAGCCAGTAGGCGGGCCCCGCCTCCGGGTGTGCCTGCTGCCAGTGCGCATGGAGGGCTGCGGCCACCTCGGCCGACGTCGCTCCGGAGGTATCCGTCAGTGGCGGGCGCACGTCACCGACCGCCACCAGGTTCCCCTTGAGGGACGGGATCAGGCTGGCCGCCGCCGCGAACAGGGCCTGGTGATCCGAGACGAGGGCGCGTTCCGCGTCCGCTTTCTCCCGGCCAAGGCCGCGCGGCACACCGCGCGCCCTCTCCTCGCCCATTCGTTGAAAGGGCCCCGGGCGCGTGCCGGGGCGCAAGGTCAGAATGCGTATTTGAGTCGCGCCTCCACGCTTCGCTCGGCCCCGAACCAGCAGTTGTTCTGGTCGTAGCAGGAGTAGTAGGTCTTGTTGAACAGGTTGCTGGCGCCAAGCGATACCCCTACCCCCTTCAGGCTTGCGCTGAGGGCGGCGAGATCGTAGGAGGCGGACATGTCAATCAGGAGGTAGTCCGGTACCTTGTCGGTGTTGGCGGCATCCATCTCGGCCTCCCCCACGTAGCGCAGGCCGGCGCCCACTCGCATCCCCTCGAGGTTGCCGCCGGGGTAGTAGTTGCTCCACAGCGACGCCATCTGTCTGGGGACCCAGACCGGCGTCTTGCCCTGCAGCGTGGTGGTGTCACGCGTGATCTCCATGTCCATCAGGGTGTAGTTGAGGGCCAGATCCAGCTGGCTGGTGAGATCGGCTCTCCCCTCAAGCTCGATGCCCCTGGAGACCGTCTCCCCGGTCTGCAGCTTGGGCCCGTAGACATTGTCCGGATCCGTCACCAGGGCGTTCTTCTTGGTGATGTGGAACGCCGACAGGGTCGCCGTCTTGCTCATGTCGTCGGAGAGGAACTTGACGCCCCCTTCCCACTGATGACCGGTTGCCGGTTTGAACGCCTGGCCCTGCTTGTCCGCCCCCGGCACCGGCTCGAAACTCTCGGCATAGCTCGCAAAGGGGGAGAAGCCGCCATCCAGCTCATAGAGGGCGCCGACGCGGAAGGAGAGGTTGTCCTGATCGATGTGGGCCAGGGACTGGCTGTCCGCCCCCTGATAGAGGGTCCGGCTGTCGGTGTCCATCCGGTAGCGGTCGTAGCGGGCGCCGCCGATGGCCACCAGCCGATCGAGGCGCACCTGATCCTGCAGATAGACGCCGGTCTGGGACTGACGGATCACCTTTTTATCCTGGTAGTTGAAAGTGAGTGCCTCTGGGACTATCTGGCTATGATTCGGGTTGAAAATGTCGATGCTGGGCGCCGAGTAGTCGAGGGTATCCCGGTAGAGGATATGGGCATCCAGGTACTGGTAATCGACCCCAAGCAGCAGGTTGTGCTGGGCAGAGCCCGTCTGTACCTTGCCCGCCAGCTGGTTGTCGATGACAACGCCCCGGGACTCTTCATCGGTGAGATAGGCGTTGCGGGCCAGGGTGCGGTTGTCCGCCGCCAGGGCCGCGTTGTAGGTGTTGCGCTGATAGGCGGACGCATCCATGTAGCGGGCATTTTGCAGCACCTGCCAGCGCTCGTTGAAGTCGTGGCTCAGCTTGTAGCCCAGCAGGGTCACGTCCCGGTTGTACTCGTTCCAGTTCTCGTCGCCAAGGAAGGTGTCGCTGCCAAGCTGCCCCAGGGGGTTGGACTTGGCCGAGCCGCTGGCGGGCACAGTGGTGTAGATGCCGGCCTCGGGATCCTTCTGGTAGTAAAGGTTGAGGTTCAGCAGGGTGCGCTCGCCGAGCTGCCAGTCCAGGGACGGCGCAAAGACGTAGCGCTCCTCCTTCGAGGTCACCGCCTGGCCATCCTTCTCCCGGGCCAGTCCCACCAGCCGATAGGCGAGCTGCTCGTTGATGGCACCGGTGCTGTCGAGGGTCATCTCCTTGAGGGTGCCCGTGCCGGTCGCCACGCTCACGTTGTGCTTGCTCTCCCGCTGGGGGAGCTTGGCGATGAGGTTGACCATGCCGCCGGGGGGCATGCTGCCATAGAGCACCGATGTCGGCCCCTTGAACACCTCCAGCTGCTCGATGGCCACCGGATCTATCTGGGGTTGCAGGTTCCAGTCGTTGTACTGGAGCAGCAGGCCGTCATAGAAGTTCTGGTAGTTGTCAAAGCCACGGATGTTGAACAGATCCAGCCGGTTGACCGCCCCGCCCCGCAGCTCGGTGTTGACGCCGGGCACGTAGCGCAGCGCCTCGCTCACCGAACTGACACCGCGCAGCGACAGGGTCTCCCCATCCACCACCGAGATGGCCTGGGGCGTCTCGATGGGGTCGAGCCGGGTCTTGGTCGCGGTGTTGCGATAGGTCTGGCCGAGCACGGTCAGGGTCTCGTCGGCGGTGGCCGTATCCTGGCTGTCGGACGCGGCGGCCTGTACAGAGCCTGCAAGCAGGGTGGAGATGGTCACGGCGACCAGGGTCAAAGGGGGGTGAACAAGCTGCATCTGATCCTCGATTACTTACTGCATGTGAATAGTAACAAATATCATTTGCATTTTATTGTTCTATTTTGCCCCGATATTAACAATTTGGGGCATGTTGGCGGGGAAGCGGGAAAAGCGAGGGTAGCAGGCATGCCATCTCCTATCGGAGGCAACATGGCAACGTCGTCGAGGCTCTCTGAGAGGGTCCATCATGGCCGCCTGATGAAGGTCACCGCCTTCACTTTCACAGCCAATCGGCAAGTAACCATCACATATTCAGAACATGGCGGCATTTTCACCCCCATATTCACACTCATCAGACAAGTATGGTCGCGTTCTCCCTCCCCTTGTTGATCCTGGTCAATCGCTATTGATAAAGGAGGCGATAGCATGCCCACCCTTTTATCAGCCCTGATTGAGACAATACCAAGCCATCAGCACACGCCTATGAATGAGACCGCCCACCAAAATCTGCACTGCGATACCCAGCTCAACTTCACCTTCGGAGTCATCATCCTGACCCTGCTTATCGCCCTGATGGCCGTCAGTGTCAGCATCCGGACCTCTGCCGAGCGCAAGTACCACAAGGTGGCGGCCATGTTCGTGCACAACATGTGCGACCCAGTCCATCGAGCCACAGTTCAAGTCACTGGAACATGTCCTCAACGAAACGGGCAGTGTCATCGATGAATCAGGCCTGGATGCCTTCCTCAATGAGGATCACACGCCCCTTGGCCTCTCCCTGATGCAAACGTTGGCGCTCACCCCCTATGTGAAGAGCATCCTGCTCGCCGATCCGCAGGGGCGGTTCAACTCCATCCCCCATCTGCCGGTCGGGGAGCACGTTGATGCCAGGGAGCGCCCCTGGTTTCTCGCGGCCGCCGTGCGAACCCTCTTCGTGCACTACACCGACCACTACACCAGCAAGTTCGATGACAAGAGCCGCAGCGTCTCCGTCTCCCGCCCCCTGCTCGACAAGGAGGGGTTCTTCCTCGGCACCCTGGCCATGAACGTGGATCTCGAGCAGATGAGCTATCCCCTGCGTCAGCTCATGAGCCCTCTCAAGGGGGAGTTCTACCTGGTCGATCGGGCGGGCGACATCCTGCTGCATTCGGATGTGGGGAACCTGTTTCGCCATCGCGTGGACCGCCGGCTCATCGAGCAGATGACCAACGGCGCCGACCACCTCTTCGATGCAAAGCGCCAGACCCACCTCTACTACTACTCCTTCTCCAACCCGGACTGGTTCGTCATCTATGCCGTCAGCGATGCCAGGTTCAAGGAGGTAAGCAGCAGCGAGTCCCACCAGCTCCAGATCACCCTGGTGGGCTGCATGCTGATCTGCCTGCTCTGCTGGTGGTCCTTGCGTCATGTGCTCAGCAAGATGATTTTCGAGATCATCGCCCTGATGCGCACCGGACGCATCCACGCGGGCAAACCGGGGGATCAGTTGCACCAGGAGATCCAGAACAGCCATCGCCAGATGCTGGAAGCCGTGGAGGCGTCCAACACGGATGCCCTGACGGGTCTGTTCAATCGCCGCTGCTTTGACAAGGCACTCGACGACCAGCTGATCGCCGGCCGCCCTTTCTGCCTGGGGTTGATCGATCTGGACAACTTCAAATCCATCAATGACACCCACGGCCACCCGGTCGGTGACGACGTCCTGCGGGCGGTTGCCCGGGAAGGGCGGCAGATTGCAGGCCAGGAGGCCACCCTCTACCGCTACGGCGGCGAGGAGCTGGCCATCATCATTCCCGGGGATGACAGCACCAGAGCACTGACGATGCTCGAGCAGTGGCGCACCCAGGTGGCACAGCGACCATGGCGCGAACCGGACCTGGTGGTGACCTTCTCTGCCGGGCTGGGACTGTGGCGACAGGAGTCCGCCGAGCAACTGCTGGCGCGGGTCGATCAGGCGCTCTATCAGGCCAAGGATGCCGGCAAGAATCGGGTGCACCATGCCGACTGATCCCCTTGCACAGCGTCTGCGTCTGGCCATCGTGCTCGGGCTCCTCTTGCTGGTCGGCCTCACCGCCCTCAACCTCCTGCAGGCGGCCAGCGGCCTTCGCAAGGACAACGCGCGCAGCCTGAACCATGCTAGGGCCATGATAGAGAGTGCCATCAACGACAGTCAGTCCCTGGTCAAGGCCGCCCACCCCCTCGCCATGGGCCGCTGCCAGGATGAGCAACTGGCCCTGCGCGACCTCATCACCGCCTCCCCCTATGCGCGGGCACTCTATGTGCTGGAGGGGCAGCAACTGCGCTGTACCACCCTGCACAGGCCCATCCTCACCCGGGATATTCCCCGTGGCCCGGCGGGCAACCAGACGCTGATCCTCGCCAGACACAGCCCCATCACCGGGCAGACCGCCATCCTCTACCGTCAGCCATCCGGCGATCGCACCCTGCTGGCGGAGCTGGACGGCTTCCACATCTTCGGCGCCTTGCAGGCCGTGATGGGAGAGGACAACCTCTTCTTCCTCCTCGGGGACCAGGCCCTCGATGGCCACGGCAGGACCCTGCCCGCAGCCCGCCTGCTGGAAGGGGGACAGCGTCTGCAACAGAGCGAGCCCACCGCTCATCCCTATCGCCTGGTGGCGCTCAACGGTTACAAGGAAGTGCTGGCGTTTGCCTGGGCGTACAACCAGGAGAACCTGCTTGCCGCCCCTGTGCTGGCGCTGTTGCTGGGGCTGCTCACCTTCTATCTGAGGGGGCGCAGCGGCTCCCCTCGCAGCGAGCTTGCCAGAGCCATGGCGGCCCGGGAGTTCATCCCCCATCTGCAACCCGTGATGGACAGGCAGGGGCGCCTGCGCGGTTGTGAAGTGCTGATGCGCTGGCGTCATCCCACACAAGGGATGATTGCCCCCAACCACTTCATCCCCCTCGCGGAGGAGTGCGGCTACATAGTGCCGATGACCCGCCAGTTGATGGCCCAGACCCGGGATTATCTGGTCGGGGTGGCCGACAGGCTGCCCCCCGGCTTTCACGTCGCCGTCAATGTCTGCGCCCAGCACTTCAAAAACCAGGACATCGTCGCCGAGTGCCGCGACTTTCTTCGCGCCTACCCGGGCCAGGATCTGCGCCTGGTGCTCGAGGTGACGGAGCGGGAGATGGTGGATGCGGACGAGCAGACCCGCGCCATCTTCGATGCCCTGGACGAGCTGGGCGTGCTCATCGCCATCGATGACTTTGGCACCGGCCACTCCAGCCTTTGCTATCTGCAGATGTTCCATGTGGACATCATCAAAATCGATCGCAGCTTTATCAAGGGAATGAAAGAGGAAGGCCCCTCCCGCCATATCGTCGAAAACATCCTGGATCTCGCCCATCGCATGGGGCTGGCTCTGGTCGCCGAGGGGGTGGAGACCCAGGAGCAGGTCGAGATGGCACGCCACTATGGCATCGACTACCTGCAGGGCTTCTACTTCGCCAAGCCGCTGCCACCGGCCCAGTTCACTGATCTCCTGGCCAGCGCCACACGCCCGGAGCCATCCCGGCGCCATGCCGGGATGAGCCTCCTTCCCTAACGGGGGGCGACGGGCAGCCAGTACTCCATGGTGGCGTCGGGCTGCTGGCCGTCAAAGCCGGGGGCATAGCGCTCCAGTTCGAAACCGTCCAGCCCCCGGTATGCCGACTCCGGCAGCCAGTGCAGGATGAACCAGTGCAGGCTCTCCCCCAGCTGGGCAATGGGTCCTTTGTGGGTGAGCACGGCATACTCCTGAGCCGGCACGTTGAGACTCGACAGGCCGGGGGGCGTAGGCGCCGTCGTGGCCACTCCGGCCCAGTAAGGCAGCCGCTCCCCTGCCCCCGACACGTCCACCACCCCCAGCCATTCCCTCGACAGGTCCAGCGCCCCCGTCTCGCGCAGCGCTCGCCAGATGGCGGGCACCGTCTGCTGAAAATCCGGTGAGGCATCGAACAACCCCCGGATCGTGCCCCTGACCCCCTGCAAGGTGAACGGCGGCAGGCTCTCTATGCGCACCTGCACCAGGTTGGGAGAGGCAGAGCGGGGGACCGCCGCCCGCACCAGGGGCGTGCGCAGCCCCAGCCGCAGGCCCCGCTTGCGATACGCCAGCGGCGAGCAGCCAAATTGCTGCTTGAAGGCGCGGCTGAAACTCACTTCGGAGCCAAACCCGTGATCCAGCGCCACATCCAGCACCCGCAGCCGGGTGGAGAGCAGCGCCTCCGCCGCCATGCTCAGCTTCAGCTCGCGCACATAGTGAGCCACCGTCTGGCCCGTCTCATGCAGGAATACCCGTTGCAACTGCCAGCGGGACCAGCAGCTCTGCCGGGCCAGCGCCTCCAGGGAGAGCGGCTGATCCAGATTGGCATGGATGTAGTCGAGCACTCGCTCGATGCGGGTGAGGTGGGCGCGCGCCTCGGGTGCCGGCTCACGGAGTGGGTGGGGAGAAGTCGGTGTCATGATGCGCTTGAGACCACACCAGCAGAGGGCGCTCTGGCCCGGGAGGGCCACATTAAACAGGGGTGTCGCGCCGACCGCAAGGCTGGCGCACCGCCTGGCTATTCATCCCGCCCCGCTCAGGGTAGACGGCTCTGGCCATGCTCGGCAAAGTGGCTGCGAAGGGCGCTGATCACCCGCCGCACCTTCTCCGGGATCTCCCGCTGGGGGGTGATGGCATGGATCTCCATGGGAGGGGCCAAAAAGCCCGGCAGCAGCGCGAGCAATCGACCGGTGGCGAGATCTTCTTCTATTTCACCTTCCGGTTGCAGCGAAATCCCCTGCCCTGCCAGGGTGAACTGGCGCAGGGGCAAGACGTTGTTGCACAGCACCCTGGGCTTGGGCTTGACCTTGTGGGCCTCCCCCTTCTCGTCCAGCAGCAGTATCCCGCCCCCCAGCATGTCCGAGGCCAGCCAGTCGTGGGCCAGCAGATCCGCCGGGCTGCGCGGCGTGCCCTTGCGTGCCAGATAGGCGGGCGAGGCACACAGCAGCATCCGGGTCTGACCCAGCCTGCGTGCCACCAGGGTGGAATCTTCAAGCGTGCCGACCCGCAGCGCCACGTCGATGCGATCCTTGATGAGATCCCGCTTCTCGTCGTCGGCAATGATCTGGATGCACAGGCCGGGGTGAGCCTGCAGCAGCGGCGAGAGCGCCCGCGCCAGGGGCTGACCGGCCATCCCCACCGGCGCGGTGATCCGCACTTCTCCGAGCAGGCTGTCGCGCACCTCCGAGAGGCGCAGCTCGGTGTCGTTCAGGGTCTGCTGCAACGACTGGCAGCCCTGCCACACCACCTCCCCCGCCTCGGTCAGGCTGAGACGGCGGGTGGAGCGGTGCAGCAGGGGCAGACCGAGCTGGCTCTCCAGTTGACTGATATGCTGGCTGACGGCGGACGGGGTCATGCCGAGGGCCTTGGCGGCACCGGTCATGCTGCCCGCCTCCACCACGGCGGCGAAGATGGTGTAGCGTCTGAGCTGATCCATTATGAAGCCTTGCTTACAAGTGAATGCAATTTTAAGTGGATTATTAAATCACACTCGGGGGCGTAGGATAACCCCATTCCCACAGTGAAGGAGAATTCCCATGAAGATTGCCCTCATCGGTGCCAGCGGTTTTGTCGGTTCAGCCATCCTCCAGGAGGCCGTCAGCCGCGGTCATCAGGTCACCGCCATCGTGCGTGACGTGAGCAAGGTCGCCGCTCACCCGCAAGTCACCGCCGTGGCGGTGGACGCCCAGGACAGCCTGGCACTGGCCAGGGTGCTCAAGGGGCACGATCGGGTGATCAGTGCCTACAACCCGGGCTGGAGTGCCCCGGACATCTACGATCAGTACCTCAAGGGGGCCAGCGCTATCGTGGCCGCCGCCGTCGCGGCCAACAGCTGGCTGCTGGTGGTCGGCGGTGCCGGCAGTCTGGAAATCGCCCCGGGCGTGCAGTTGGTGGACACCCCGGAGTTCCCGGCAGAGTGGAAGCAAGGGGCCCTCGCGGCCCGGGATGGTCTCACCGCCCTTCGCCGGGAAACCACCCTCGACTGGCGTTTCGTCTCCCCACCCGTGTTCCTCGAACCCGGCGAGAAGCGCGGCGGTTACCGCCTTGGCACGGATCAGGTGCTGTTCAGCGGCGAGCAGCCCGCCGGGATCACGGTCGGCGATCTGGCGGACGGGGTGCTGAACGAGGCGCAAGCACCGGCTCACCTGCGCCAGCGTTTCACCCTGGGTTATTGAGGAAAGGCGCGCCAGCAACCCTTCCCATGACAGTCACACGGAGGGAGGCGGATGCCTCCCTCCGCCTTTTCTCTCCCGCGTCTATCCCGTCACGCCAATGTCGCTCTCGCCCGGTACGGCAGATCGCTGCCTGAGCCGCCCGTTGCTCGTTCCATTCGCTCAAGTCCGAATTCCATTTCGAATTTTGTATATAACTAAGAATATTTTGTTGCTTCCACCTTATAACCTCGAACAGTAGCATCACCCTCAACCCAAACGGCGCCACTCAAGAAGAGTGCGCCCCGGTTTAGCAACACCCCGCACGCCGGGGCACGCAGACCCCGTTCACGGAAAGTGAGGAGATGCCCATGACCACCCCATCATTGCCGATCATCGATCTCGCCGCCCTCAAGGGCACCCCGGCTGCACGCAGCCAGATGCTGACGCAGCTTGGCCAGGCCGCCCGCGAAGTGGGCTTTTTCTATCTGGTGGGCCATGATCTGAGCGAATCGGCGCGCCAGGAGACCCTGGCGCTCGCCGCCCGCTTCTTCGCCCTGCCACTTGAAGAAAAACTGGCGGTGCAGATGGTCCACTCCCCCCACTTTCGCGGCTACAACCAGGTGGGGGCAGAGCTCACCCGGGCACGGCCGGATCTGCGGGAGCAGTTCGATATCATGAACGAGGCCCAGGCCCTGCCTGTGGCGCACATTCGTGAACCCTGGCAGCGCCTCATCGGCCCCAATCAGTGGCCCGCCGCCCTGCCCGAGATGAAGACACGTCTGCTGGCATGGCAGGATCGACTGAGCGACATCACCCTCACCCTGCTGGACGCTTTCGCAGAGGTGCTGGGGCAGCCCGCCTGCGTATTTGACGAGAGCATTCGCGGTGCCCCCTACCAGCACATGAAGCTCATTCACTACCCCGGACAACCGGAAGGCAGCAGTGGTCAGGGGGTAGGTGCCCACAAGGATCCCGGCTACCTGACCCTGGTGATGCAGGACGATCACTCCGGGCTCGAGGTGGAGACGGCGGATGGCTGGATCCCCGCGCCCCCCTTGCCGGGCGCCCTGGTGGTCAACATCGGCGAGCTGCTGGAGCTCGCGTCCGACGGCTACCTCAAGGCCACCCTGCACCGGGTGGTGAGCCCACCTCCCGGGGTATCGCGCCTCTCCTGCGCCTTCTTCATGGCGGCAAGGCTGGATGCGACTGTGCCACTGCTTAGCCTCTCCCCCGAGCTGGCGGCGCTGGCCGAAGGGCCCCAGAGCGATCCCGCCAACCCGCTCTTTTATCAGGTGGGGGAAAACGTGCTCAAGGGGAGGCTGCGCTCCCACCCGGATGTGGCGGCCCGCCACTATGCAGGCGAGCCGCAGCGCGAGCCAGCGCTAGCCTGACAACGCCGCCACACCACATTAGAAAAGGGGCGCGACGGCGCCCCGGATAACACAAGCAGTCGGGCAACAACCTGGCAATGACGGAGTACAAAAATGAAATTCAAGACCATGAGCGTGCACAGCGGCCAGCGGATCGACCCCCAGACCGGTGCCCTCACCACCCCGCTCTACCAGAGCAGCACCTTCAGCTACTTCAACGCCCAGGCGGGCAAGGAGCGCTTCGCAGGTCAAGCCCCCGGCTTCATCTACAGCCGCTTTGGCAACCCCACCACCGCCGAGCTGGAGCAGAAGCTGGCAGCCCTCGAAGGTGCAGATGAGGCACTGGTGGTGGCCAGCGGCATGGCGGCGGTGAGTGCCATCATGTATGCCCTGGCCGACAGCGGTGATGAAGTGGCCTATATCGGCCCCCTCTACGGCGGCACCGATGCCTTCCTCAAGCAGACCTTCAGCCGCGCCGGCATCAAGATCACCGCCTACGAGAGCGATCAGGCGCTGCTGGCCAACATCCGCCCCGCCACCAAGGTGGTACTGTTCGAAACCCTGACCAACCCCACCCTCAAGGTGGTGGATCCACGGGTGGTGGTGGAGGCGGCCCGCAAGGTGGGTGCCATCACTGTGTGTGACAACACCTTCCTTACCCCCTACCTGCTGCGCCCGCTCGAGCTTGGCATCGACATTGTCATGCACAGCGGTACCAAGTACCTGGGCGGCCACGGCGACATCATCGCCGGGGTGGTGGCGGGCTCTCACGCGCTGATGAAATCGATTCGCACCGTGGCCCTCAAGCACATCGGCTCTCCCATCGGCCCGCAGGAGGCCTACCTGCTGCAACGGGGGGTCAAGACACTACCCCTGCGCATGGATGCCCACCTGCACAACGCCCAGAAGGTGGCCGAGTTCCTGGATGCCCACCCGGCGGTGAAGAAGGTAATCTACCCGGGCCTTGCCAACCATCCGGGCCACGATGCCCTCGGCGCCTTCGCCAGCGGCTTTGGCGGCATGGTGAGCATCGAGCTGGAAGGCGGGTTTGAGCGCTGTGCCACCCTGCTCGACAACCTGCAGCTGTTCGTGCAGGCGGTGAGTCTGGGCGATCTCGAGAGTCTCGCCTGCCATCCGGCCAGCACCACCCACGCCGCCATGGACGAGGCGAGCCGCCTCGCCGCCGGGGTCAATGACGATCTCATCCGCTTCAGCATCGGGGTGGAAGACGCCGACGATCTGATTGCCGATCTGGCCGCCGCCCTGGCCCTCCTCTGATACCCAGTAGCGATCCGGGGGAGTGACGCAATAAAAAAAGGGAAGGCAATGCCTTCCCTTTCTCTTTTCTGCCCGGCGCCCTCATCAGGCGTCGTGGTAATCCTGGCAGGCGCTCAGGGTGTTCTCCATCAGGCTGGCGACCGTCATGGGGCCCACGCCCCCCGGTACCGGCGTGATGAAGGCGGCGTGATTGCGCGCGGTCTCATACTCCACATCTCCCACCAGGGAGCCGTCCGCAAGGCGGTTGATGCCCACGTCGATCACCAGGGCACCGGGTTTAACCCACTCCCCCGGAATGAAGTTGGGCTTGCCCACCGCCACCACCAGCAAGTCGGCCCGGCGCACCTGGGTCTCCAGATCCTGGGTGAAGCGGTGACAGGTGGTGGTGGTGCAACCGGCCAGCAGCAGCTCCAGCGTCATGGGGCGCCCCACGATGTTGGAAGCCCCGACCACCACCGCATGCAGACCGTGGGTCTTGACGCCTGTGGTCTCGATCAGGGTCATGATCCCCTTGGGGGTGCAGGGTCGCAGCGCCGGGATGCGCTGGGCCAGACGACCCACGTTGTAGGGATGGAAGCCATCAACGTCCTTGTCGGGACGAATGCGCTCCAGTACCTGGGTGGTATCGCAGTGGGCCGGCAAGGGCAACTGCACCAGGATGCCGTCCACTTCCGGATCCTCGTTGAGCTGGTCGATCAGGGACAGCAGCTCCGCTTGTGTCGCCGTGGCGCTGAGGTCATAGGAGCGGGAGACAAATCCCACCTCTTCACAAGCGCGACGTTTGCTGCCCACATAGACTTGGGAGGCCGGATCCAGCCCCACCAGGATCACCGCCAGACCCGGTGCCCGTTTCCCCTGCGCCAACCGCTGTTGGACTTGCGCGGCGACCTGATTGCGAATCGTTTGCGCAACCTGTTTTCCATCAATGATTTTGGCAGACATCGTTCTTCACTCACCATGTGTTCAACTGCGGCGCATTGTCGCATTTTTTTGGCGCGGGTGTTAGCGGCTCTCGCAGGGAGGGCAATAAGTAGGCACTTGAATTTACTGGCGGAAAAAGTCGTTGACGCTGACTTTGGCGCTTGGGTATGATGCCCGCCCGTTGCCCAGTGGTGCCGCCGAAGGTATGCTGGATGGCGAATTTTCGGTGATTAGCGCAGCCCGGTAGCGCATCTGGTTTGGGACCAGAGGGTCAAAGGTTCGAATCCTTTATCACCGACCAGGTTCATCGGGAAATCCCCGGATTTCTTGATACAACGCGCCCTTAGCTCAGTCGGATAGAGCAACGGCCTTCTAAGCCGTGGGTCGCAGGTTCGAATCCTGCAGGGCGCGCCATCGATACAGATGAGTTTGATAGCTGTATCGAAGGCAGATTTCAGTGGTGGCTGTAGCTCAGTTGGTAGAGTCCCGGATTGTGATTCCGGTTGTCGTGGGTTCGAGCCCCATCAGCCACCCCATTATTCCCCTCCAGGCTGGGATCAGCCTGATGAGACAGCAGCACGCTGTCTGTTTGGACCGGCCACTGGCCGGTCTTTTTGTTGCTGCGCCGCCCGCTTTTTGGCGCAACGCCCCCACCCCATCCTCTGGCGCTCGGTGCCCTGCTCAGGACGCAGTCCGGACCGCCGTCACAAAAATGGGGTTTTCTGCCCCGCTCAAGACAAGCCCTCCTCATGCCATGACCCAGCGCAAGTCCAGGTCTGCTCCCTCGTGTTATGGATAAAAAGATTGATAACACGGCTGCCAGGGCGCTCCTTCCTTCTCTTATCCCTTGTACAGGAGCAGCCAAATTCGATGGCACCGATTCATCTTTTCGTAATACGGTCATCCCATCCTTAATCAATTAGCTGAAATATAAGGAGTTATTGATATCCCCCCGATGCCGGTCCAAGGCCCAGCCTGTCAGATGCCCCGCCGGTTGCAGGAAAAGTTCCCATACTGAGTTGTCTGCATTGCACATGACTGCCAAGGAGAGACAGAGATGAGTGAAGAAAGCAAATGCCCCTTCAACCACACCGCCGGCGTCGGCAGAACCAATCGAGATTGGTGGCCGAACCAGTTGCGGCTGGATCTGCTGCATCAGCATTCCCCCGGCGCCGATCCCATGGACAAGGACTTTGACTACGCCAAGGCCTTCGCGAGCCTGGATTACAAGGCACTCAAGAAAGATCTGGTCAAGCTGATGACGGATTCCCAGGAGTGGTGGCCGGCGGACTTCGGTCACTACGGCCCCCAGTTCATCCGCATGACCTGGCATGCTGCGGGCACCTATCGCACCACCGACGGTCGCGGTGGCGGCGGCCGTGGCCAACAGCGCTTCGCCCCCCTCAACAGCTGGCCTGACAACGTCAACATCGACAAGTCCCGCCGCCTGCTCTGGCCCATCAAGCAGAAATACGGCAACAAGATCTCCTGGGCCGATCTGCTGATCCTCGCCGGCAACGTCGCCCTGGAGACCATGGGTTTTCGCACCTTCGGCTTTGGCGGTGGGCGGCCCGACGTGTGGGAGCCGGATCAGGACGTCAACTGGGGGGATGAAATTGCCTGGCTCGGGGTCGATCCCGATCGGGTCAAGGGCGATCGCGAGCTTACGGCCCCCTTCGGTGCCACCCACATGGGCCTCATCTACGTCAACCCGGAAGGGCCCAACGCCAGCGGCGATTACATGGAGGCTGCCAAGGACATCCGTTCCACCTTCGGTCGCATGGCCATGAACGATGAAGAGACTGTGGCCCTTATCGCGGGCGGCCACACCTTCGGCAAGGCCCACGGCGCCGCGCCCGAATCCCACAAGGGGCCAGAGCCGGAAGCCGCGCCTCTGGAGGCCCAGGGCCTCGGCTGGATGAGCGACTTCGGCAGCGGCCATGGCAAGGACACCGTCTCGAGCGGGCTCGAAGTAACCTGGACCAAGACACCGGCCCTGTGGAGCAACAACTTCTTTGAAAACCTGTTCAACTACGAGTGGGAGCTGACCAAGTCGCCTGCCGGCGCCAAGCAGTGGGTGGCCAAGGATGCGCCCGAGATCATTCCCGATGCGCACATCCCGGGCAAGTTCCACAAGCCGACCATGCTCACTACCGACCTGACCCTGCGCTTTGACCCCGAGTTTGGCAAGATCTCCCGCCACTTCTACGAGGATCCGCAGGCCTTCGCCGATGCCTTCGCCCGCGCCTGGTTCAAGCTGACCCACCGCGACATGGGTCCCATTGCCCGCTACCTGGGGCCGGAAGTACCCAAAGAGGAGCTGATCTGGCAAGACCCCATCCCCGCCGTCAATCATCCCCTGATCGATGACAAGGACGTGGCCCTGCTCAAGGAGCAGATCCTGGCGACCTCCCTGTCCGTGGCCGAGCTGGTGTCGACCGCCTGGGCTTCCGCGTCCACCTTCCGTGGCTCTGACAAACGCGGTGGCGCCAACGGTGCCCGCATCCGACTCGCCCCGCAAAAGGATTGGGCCGTGAACCAGCCTGCCCAGCTTGCGAAAGTGCTTCAGGCCCTCGACGGGATCCAGCAGACCTTCAACGCTTCCACCACCGGCGGCAAGCGGGTCTCCCTCGCCGATCTCATCGTGCTGGCGGGCGGCGTGGGGGTCGAGCAGGCCGCGAAGAGAGTCGGTGTCGCCGTGACCGTGCCCTTCACTCCGGGCCGGATGGATGCCTCCCAGGCCCAGACAGATGTGGACTCCTTCGCGGTGCTCGAGCCCCTCGCAGATGGATTTCGCAACTACGCGGGCGAGTGCGCGGGCTTCGCGGAGACCATGCTGATCGACAAGGCGCAGCTACTCACCCTAAGTGTCCCCGAGATGACGGTACTGGTGGGCGGTATGCGGGTGCTCGGCACCAACGCGGGCAACTGCCACGGGGTCTTTACCGCCGCCCCGGGTACCCTCTCCAACGACTTCTTCGTCAACCTGCTCGATATGGGCACGGAGTGGAAGCCGGCGGCTGGCAGCCAGGGAGTCTATGAAGGCCGTGATCGCCAGAGCGGCAAGATGAAGTGGACCGGAACCCGGGTCGATCTGGTGTTCGGTTCCAACTCCCAGCTGCGCGCCCTGGCAGAGGTCTACGCCAGTGCGGATGCCAAGGAGAAGTTCGTGAAGGACTTCGTGGCGGCCTGGACCAAGGTGATGAACCTGGATCGCTTCGATCTCGCCTGATGACGCTGGCAGGTGCCCCGTTCCCGACGCCCCGGGAACGGGGCGTTTTTTATCCCCGGCCTCTCCCCACTCTTCTCGCGGCGGCATCAGCCGGCGGTGATGACGGTGCAGCCCTCCCCTTCGAACGTCTTGACCAGGACCGGATCCTGCCGGGTGCAGATCAGGTAGTCGAGATCCGCAGCGTGCAGGAAGGGGTAGGAGGCCAGGGACTCCAGCTTGTCGTCATTGCACAGCACCGCCAGCGAGCCGCAACGCTCCGCGACCCGGCGTTTGAACTCGCTGTCCTGGTAATGCACGGCGCTGAAGCCGAGATCCGAGGACCAGGCACAGACCCCCAGGAAACCGAGGTCGAAGCGGAACTTTTTGATGCCCTCGGCCGCCGCGATATCAACGGCCCCGCCGACCAGCGGATCCTGCTCGCCACCGATGAGGATGGTCCTGATGCCGGGTCTCTCCAGCAGCCGGCAGGCGATGGCCGGGCTGTTGGTCACCACCGTCAGACCCTGGTGTTCCGGCATGAGGGATGCCAGTAGCAGGTGGGTGCTGCTGGCATCCAGGAAGATCAGCTGGTTCGGTTTGACCAGGCTCAGGGCGGCCACGGCCAGGGCCTGCTTCTGCGCCACATGCTGGGTACTGCGTTCGGTCAGGGTCCCCGTCTGGGGCGACAGGGAGATGGCGCCACCGTGAATGCGCTTGCAGCGCCCCTCATCGGCCAGATAGCGCAGATCCCGCCTGATGGTCGCCTCCGTGGTGCCCAGCGGCTCCGCCAGCTCCGCCGCCATCACTTTGTGGTGCGCGGCCAGCAGATCCAGAATGAGGAGCCGTCGCTCCTCCGGTGAATACTTGTCCATGGTGTTCCCTTGTAATGGCCGGGCGATCATCGCCCGGCCCGCCTCACGCCCCCTGCCTCTGCCTCTGCAGTGCGAGCAGTTGCAAGATGGTATGCATGACGGCGTCTTCATCGTTCGAGCGGGTGATGAAATGGGCGGCGTCCTTGGTCCGTCGTGGCCATTGCGCATGGCGAAACTGAAGTCGGCGCACGCCATCAGCTCGATGTCATTGAGCCCGTCGCCAAAGACCAGGGTCTCATGACGACCGGCGCCGACCAGCTGCTGCAACCTGGCCACCGTTGTCCCCTTGTGCACGCTGGCATTGGCGATGTCTATCCACTGCTGGTCGGACGCCACTATGTAGGCCTCGTCATCACACTCGCCAAGCTGGCCCCGCAGATCCAGGCAGCAACCCTGCTTGTCATAGAGGGTGATCTTCACAACGTCCGCGGTGATGTCACCAAAATCGGCGACCGTCTGCACCTGGGTGTAAGAGCGGCGCACCAGGGCTTTCAGATGATCCGGCACCGCCTCCCGGATCGCCGCGCAGGCCGCCGTGCAGGCGATGACGATATGCTCGCCCGACAGATACGCCAACCAACGGATGATGACCAGGCCCTGGGCGTTGTCCAGCAGCGCCTCGACCCGGTCGACCTGTTTTCCCGTGCAGGGCGCAAACTCTATCCCCTGCTGCGCCATGGCGGCAACCACCTCGGCGAACAGGGCTCGGTTGTCATCCCCCCTGCTATATGAGGAAGGTGCCGTCCATGTCCGTGATGATGAGTTTGATCATGCTGTTACCTCGGATGTATGCATTCTGATCGCGGTCATCATATCGCCACAATGAACACACACAAACAAATACAAGATCATTTTTGTTCATATGACCTCGAAATGATCATAGCATGACCTCCTCGCTCGGAGGATCCCAGGCACAGCCCCCTCCTTCGACTGTCATCCAAGGAGACCCCATGTTGTCCACACTCTCCAGTCGGCGGCCCCGGCACGAGCGGCTCGCCACCCGAGCCACCTTCTTCTGCTCGGGCTTTGCCACGGCGGCCTGGGCCTCCATCATCCCCTTAGCCAAACTGAACGCCCAGATAAGCGACGCCACCCTGGGCTATGTCGGGTTGCTCTCCAGCCCCTCCCTGGTCGGCTTTGTCGCCGACGCATTCGGTCTGCCGGCTGCCCTCCACGGCGTCGTCTTGCTGATGGTGCTGGCCCTGCTCCTCAGCAGAGGCGTGGGGCTGGCACCCCGGGCCCCCCCTCTTTCTACAACCTGTCAGGAGCTGCCATGAGAAACCCTGTTTTCGGCGACGTGGTATTAAATACCGAGGACATTGCGCTCGGCGTCGAGGTCATCGCCAAACGGCTCAACGAGCGATTCACGGAGGCGGTGGTGATCACCGTGGTGCCGGGCGGCATGCTGTTTACCGCCGATGTCGTCAGGGCGCTGCGCTTTGATATCGCCATGGACTACATCTCCTGCCCCCACACTCCGGGGGAGCGCCACAATGCCTCTCCCATCGTCTTTCACAACAATGTCGGCATCCAGGGCAGAGACGTCATCCTGATGGACGACGCCATCGAATCGGGGGGTACCATGAGGCGGCTGGTCGCGCACCTGCAGGCGTTCGCGCCACGTTCCCTGTCCATCGCGACCCTGTTTGTCAAACCAGGGCGCGTGGCTATCCCCGCCGAGCAGTTTTATGCCTATGAAATGACGAACGATGATCTGCTGGTGGGCTACGGCCTGCCCTGGGAGCACAAGTACCGGAATATCCCCTATGTCTCCAGGTTGAAGAGATAACGGGACGGGACAAGGTTAGGGAACGATAAACCGATCAGGATAAAACCTGACAGCAAGAGAAGAATTGACCAGACCACGTCCCGGTGTCGCCCGGTGTACGGCCTATGCCACTCCAGCAGGGCTAGTCCACCCGCCTGTCGATACCGGGTGGAGACCAGATTGCCGGTTACCGGAAAAACAAAAGGCCCCGTCTTGCGACGGGGCCTTTTGTTTTATTTGGCGGTGAGGGAGGGATTCGAACCCTCGATACGTTGCCGTATACACACTTTCCAGGCGTGCTCCTTCAGCCACTCGGACACCTCACCAAATTTTTACTGCTTGAAGTGGCTTTCGGAGCGCGCTGTGCGTGCATCTTGCCGACTTCGTCGGTGGGCAGCCTCTCGGATACCGCACCAAATTTTTGTCTGTGGTTTAACGTGTTCAGCCAACACGGTGTCCGCTGCGCCGTTGCGCTGGAACGGGGCGTAATTTAGGGGAAAGCCCCGCCGCCGTCAACGGCTTTTTAGCCGCAGCGAACCGTTCGCACATTAAACGCACAGTTCAGGTGCTGAGGTCAGTGAACGGATTCCGGTGCGACCTGGATTTCCGGCAGATTGAGGAAGCCAAGGCGTTCACATTCGGAAACCACTTCATGGGTGGCTGCCGTGGTGCTTTCAACGAACAGCAGGAATTGCTCGACGGTGAGACCCGCCTTGGTAAAGACGGTGTGACCCACAACGAGGCGTGGCAGGTTGTCATCGATGATGTCGAGGAACACCTTGAGGGACGGATATTGCATGTTGAGACGACCCAGTTCGGCCACCAGGGGCAGCAGCGATGAGGGGCGCACCTCCAGCTCGGATGAGAACAGCAGCCCTTCCTCTTCCACGAAGATCCGGCTCTCCTGGATGCCCTCGACGGACTGCAGGGAGACCATGTGGATGCCATGACACTGATCGCACACATAGTGCTCGATCCGGGCCTGTTGCAACCAACGCATTATCATTTCAGAGCTGGGGATATTCATCATTTTCACGACACGGTAGAGATCAAGGGGCGCAGTCTAAACCAATTTTCAGACAACCAAAAGCACACAGGCCGGATCCCCGTCGTCTCGCTTCTTTTTGACAGGCCCTGTGCCTATACTCAGCCATTCTCGTAGCGCACTCGCCTCCAAAGAGCCCGATGACCATCCAAGAAGAGTATCGCCTGCACCTCAAATCCCTCTCGGATGAACTGCTCGCCCTGCAAAAACCCATCCGCATCCTGGATGCCATCAAATGGCCCCGTCACCTGCAAAGCGACTTTCTGGCAAGTGGCGGCAAGGCACTGCCCGCCATCGACAGGCACTTCTATGAATCCCTCCCTCTGGAGTTCGATCCCCGCAACAAGTACCTTGAGCTCAAGGAGCTGAGGGACAGGATCCGCCGACGCCTCGGCCCCCAGGACGATCTCGGCCGGATCCTGCAAGAGACGGTGGATCAGTACATGGTGGTCATCGAGATGCTGCGCCAGCGCGGACAGCCGGACTTTCAACGCTACAGTCAGCGGCTCTACGGCTCGGCAAGCGATCACCTGCGCGGGGATCGCAAGACCCTGAAGGAGCTGGGGGCCAGATTGTGCGACATCTTCTCCCTGCCCGGCGCCCGCCACCTGGTGCGTCCCTACCCCAAGGAGTTCGAGGGGGAAGCCGCGGTGGCGAGGTTGCAGGGCAAGCTGTCGAGCTACTTCAGCGATGGCACAGTCCAGGTCAAGCTCAGCGATGGCATCGTCTCCGATGCCGCCGCCGGGGGGGATTACATCAAGCTCAACTCCCACGCCCGTTTCTCGGAGCTCGATCTGCAGGTGCTGGAGGTACACGAAGGCTGGGTTCACGTCGGCACCACCCTCAACGGCCGCCAGCAATCTTACGCCACCTGGCTCGGCGCCGGCTCGCCCCGCATCACCGCCTGTCAGGAGGGGTTGGCAGTGCTCATCGAGACCCTCACGTTCAGCTCCTTCCCGGACAGGGCCAAGCGCATCTCGGATCGGGTCATGGCCATCGACATGGCGGAGCGTGGCGCCGATTTCATCGAGGTGTTCCGCCACTTCGTGGCCAAGGGGGCCAGCAAGCACGACGCCTACAAGATCACCCAGCGGGTGTTTCGCGGAGGCATGGTCGAGGGGGGCGCCTGCTTTACCAAGGATCTCTCCTATGTGAAGGGCTATGTGGAGACGGTGAACTTCATTCGCAGTGCCGTGCTGGAGGGGGTGCCGGAGATCCTGCCCATGCTGTTCGTCGGCAAGGTGACCCTGGACGACATCCCCGTGCTCTATCAGCACTATCTGGAGGGGCTCATCGACGCCCCCCGCTACCTCCCTCCCATGTTTCGCGACCTCACCGGGCTCTACGTCTGGTTCGGCTTCGCCTCCGGCATGTCACTGGTGGACATAGGTCGGGTACAGCAGCATTTTCGCCAGCTCTTCCACCGCCTGCCGGCGGCAGACCCCATCATCGCCCCTGTCGACATCGAGATCGACTGACCCCCACAGACAAAGAAGGCGCCAGATAGGCGCCCTCTTTGGTGTCCAGGCTGCACGAGCCAGCCACGGGTTACTTGAAGGCCCGTCCTTCCAGATAATGCTTGCGGCAGAGCGACACATAGCGATTGTTGCCGCCGATCTCCACCTGCTCACCGTCGCGCATCACCTGCCCCGCCTCGTTGACCCGCGAGTTCATGTGGGCCTTGTTGCCGCACCAGCAGATGCTTTTGAGCTCCTCGAACTTGTCCGCCAGACAGAGCAGGTGGTAGGAGCCGGGGAACAGTTCGCCGCGAAAATCGGTCTTGAGACCATAGGCAATCACCGGAATGTCCTGCTCGTCGACGATGCGGGCGAGCTGGTAGACCTGCTCACGGGTCAGGAACTGCGCCTCGTCAACGATGAAGACATCGATGTGCCGCTTTGCGTGGCGCGCCTTGACCATCTCGAAGAGATCGCAGCTATCGCTGAACACCTCCACTTTCAGCTCAAGACCGACCCTGGCACTGATGACACCGGCACCGAAGCGATCGTCGATGGCGGGCGTCATGGCCAGCGGATACATGCCACGCTCCAGATAGTTGAAGTGGGCCTGGATGAGCTGGGTCGATTTGCCTGAGTTCATGGTGGCAAATTTGTAGTGCAGTGAAGCCATGATGGGGTTCCGAAACGGGAGTGATGGGGCGCATGCTAACCAAAGCCCCTGCCAAAACCAAGGGGCCCGCAGGCCCCTTGTTCTCTTATGCGACTGCCACGGCGCTATACGCCCGGGCTTTGCGCAAATGGTAACCGGAGAAGATCAGGAACCAGAGCCCGCTCACGGTGAAACCGGCCAGCGCGGAGTGCATCAGCCCCATCACCAGGTAGCCGAGCGCAGCGCCAAAGGCGATGGCCAGGGCATAGGGCAGCTGGGTCATCACGTGATCGATGTGATGGCAACCGGCCCCGGTGGCAGACAGGATGCTGGTGCTGGAGATGGGGGAGCTGTGATCCCCGAACACGGACCCTGCCAGTACGGCGGCCAGCATGGGCAGCATCAGACTGATGTCGCTGGCGGCCGCCATGTCGCCGGCGAGCGGCAGCATGATGCCGAAGGTGCCCCAGCTGGTACCGGTGGCAAACGCCATGGCGCAGGAGAGCACGAAGACCACGGCGGGCAGCACTTCCACCGGCAGATTGCCATTGGCCAGGGAGGCCAGGTATTTGCCGGTTTCCACATCGCGCACCACGGCGCCGATGGTCCAGGCGAACAGCAGGATGTTGATGGCGGGCAGCATGGCCATGATCCCCTGTGGAGCCGCCTTCATCCAGTTGCTTGCCCCGAGCTTGAGGCGCATGGCCAGACCGATGGAGACCACCAGGCTGCACAGGGCGCCATAGACCAGGGAGGAGCCGACATTGGTATTTTCGAAGGAGCCGAGCACGCTGAACGGCAGCCCCTTGTCGGCCAGCACCGCAGCCCCGGAGTCAATCATGAAATAGACGGTGGCCAGGGTCAGGGTCAGGATGGGCAGCACCATGTCAATCATGCCGCCATTGCTCTCCTCCGGGCTCTCCATGTCGAGCCCGATGGGGCGCCCCTTGGACTCGTCCCACAGCTTGCCCTCCAGTGCCCACTGCTCATGCTGGCGCATGGGGCCGATGTCGAGCTGGAAGGCGATCACCACCAGCACCATGATCAGGGTGAACACCGCATAGAGGTTCATGGGGATCATTTCGACGAAGGCGGAGATGGGGCTCTGGTCGGTCAGACCATGAGCCGCCATGATGCCGCCGACGAGGGCGATGATGTAGGCCCCCCAGGAGGAGATCGGCATCAGCACGCAGACCGGCGCGGCGGTGGAGTCCAGCAGATAGGCCAGCTTGGCGCGGGAGATCTGGAAGCGATCGGTCACCGGACGGCAGATGGCCCCCACCGACAGACTATGGAAGAAGTCGTCGATGAAGAAGGCGAACACCATCAGACCGGTCAGGGACTTGGCACCCTTGCGGGTCTTGGCGCGGCGCTCCGCCCACTCGGCAAACGCCCGGGTCGCACCGGAGACGCTCATCAGGCTGATGAGGCCGCCCAGCAGCAACATGAAGAGGATCATGTTGACGTTGTCACGGTTGAGCGCACCGTCGACCCAGAAGATCCTGAGCACGGTGTCGAGCATGTAATGCAGGGACGCAAGGGGAGAGAACTGGTTGAGCAGCAGGCTGCCTGCGACTATGCCCACCCCCAGCGACACCAGGACGCGGCGAGTGATGATCGCCAGCGCAACGGCCAGCAGGGGGGGAACGACGGACCAACCGGAGTCGGCGTAATGAACGATGTCCATGATCTCTTTGCACCTAAAGACAACAGGTGGAGATCTACCGAGAGGATCAAAGAAACAAAACCCATGGGGAGGGTATACTCCTCAGCCCCTTCAGGTAGCGCTCCATAGTGGATGACTATGGCAGTCCTGCACCTATTAGATGCAGAACCAGCAACCCGGTATGATGGCCTGGTCACTTCGGCGCCGACTCCTTTCATCGAGCATCGCAGGCATCACCCTCCGCTCGGTTACTCATAGGCAGCGCGCCTCTACTTAAAGGTATTCGCGGCACATTTTATCGAGCCACCGGGTGATAGCAAGTTTTTTGATTAAATTTCAAGGTTTCTGTGGCCCCCATATCTGTAAAGGTAGTCAAATGGTTCATCAAAGACTCCGCTGGCGATATTTTCATCTGACACGAGCCCATTCGAAGATGTTGGCCCGTCAAACGGATAAAAATATCCTTCATATCTATTTCAAGACTTAATTTATCAGCCTAATTAATTATTTTGGCAGGCTTGACTTGGTACCAATCACCCCTATAAATTATCGAAAAACCAGTTCTTCCCTTAATATTTTGCTCGCGTGGTAGCCAATATGAACGAATTTCTGAAAGTGCTGTTGAATATCCGTAGCCTGCGTGCAGCCTGCCGCGATTTGACGCTGGAACAACTGGAAGAAGGCTTGGAAAAGCTCTCCGCCATCGTCGATGAACGTCGGCAAGATGAATCCGCCGAACGCCAGGCCCGTGAAGAGCATCAAAAGAAAATTGCCGAATATGCCGAAATGCTGAAGGCAGCAGGGATCGATCCCGCCGAATTGGTCAACACCGTGGTTCCCGAGAATACCAAGGTCAGCAAACGTGCGCCCCGCCCCGCCAAATATCGTTATCTGGACAATGGTGTGGAAAAAACCTGGACCGGTCAGGGCCGCATGCCCTCGGTCATTGCCAAGGCCGTTGCTGAAGGCAAATCCGTGGAAGCCTTTGCTATTTGACAGCAATATCAGGCCCCTTTCCACAGCAATAAAAAAACCTCGCAAGGCGAGGTTTTTTTATTGCTGCTTCGAGCGGTGGTCAGCCTCTGTCAGCCGCCTTGACCCAGAGGATCTCCGGGGTACCCGACGATACCAGCAGGTATCGGGCGATGGTGAAAAACCAGTCGCTCAGCCGGTTGAGGTAGGGCAAAACGGCCGGATTCACCCGCTCTACACGGCTCAACCCAAGCAGCAGGCGCTCGCAGCGACGGGTCAGGGTACGCACCACATGTGCCTGGGCCGCCGCCCGCGCACCGCTCGGCAAAATAAAATTGCGCAGCACCGGCAACCCGGCACTGTAGGCATCGATCTGTTGCTCGAGCCTGTTCGTCCAAACCTCGTTCACCTGCCACAGCGCATCCGTTTGCGATTCACTGGAAAATGCCAGCTCCCCGCCCAGATCAAACAGCTCCTGCTGCAACAATATGAGATCGGCCAGGAGAGTCGTCTCCCCGGCGGGTATTTCAGCCATCAACAAGCCTATTTGGGAATTCAGCTCGTCGATGGCGCCATAGGTCTCGACACGTTTATCGTCTTTGGCCAGGGAAGTGCCATCGGCCAGTCGCGTGAGCCCCTTGTCCCCTTGCCTTGTATATATTCTCATTCTGACATCCTGTTAATAATGGGAATAATCATGGACTCGAGTCCATTGAGCTTTATCTCGTAGGCCAGTGCCAGAGACTGGCCCAAGGTACCGGCCGAAAAACCGCTTCGCGCCATCCATACCAGATAGGGTTCGGGAATATCGATGATGCGCCGCCCCTTGTATTTCCCGTAAGGCATCTTGCTGGCCAGCATCAGCAAGATGCGCTCATCGCTAAGTCCATCCATATCAATCGATATTCAGGTATTTATGGGTCTGGATGGAGAGTCGCCAGTTACGGGCAATGCAGGTCGCCATGGCCAGCTCCGTGGCCCTGGCTTTCTGGCTGATGGGTTGCAGCGCAATCATCACGTCGGGGCGCAGCCGGGCGGTGGCCAGCAGGGCATCCAGCTCCTCGATATGGTGCTCGGTGGCCACCGGGTGCTTGATCTCGTTGGCCCGCTCGAGGGCAGAGACCAGCACCGGCAACCCACCCTTCATGCCGATCTTGGGGGAAACAGTCACCCAGGTCTGCTCATGGGTCAGCACCTCGCTGGTCCCGCTGGTTTCGATCTGCACCTGATAACCCGATGCCACCAGGGCCGAAGAGAGCTCGCGCAAGTCGTAGAGGCAGGGCTCACCACCGGTCAACACCACGTGACGGGCCCGGTAACCGAGCCGGGTAAAGCTGGCCAGAATATCTTCCGTGCTCATCTTGCTCCAGCCGTCGGACTCATTGGAACGATCGAGTACCTCGCCAGGGGCCACCTCACGCTCGGGGTCCACCACCCAGGTGTGGCGGGTATCGCACCAGGGGCAGCCCACCGGGCAGCCCTGAAGGCGAACGAAGATGGCGGGCAGGCCGGTAAATACCCCCTCCCCCTGGATGGTCTGGAAGATCTCGTTGATTGGGTAGTGCATCTTGGTCACGACTTGCTGCAAAAGGGGCGGATTATACCCCAAACCCGGGCTAGGCACAGGCTCAGGATCCGCTTTTCTCGCCCAGTCCGCTCTTCTCGTACAGTCTGGCACGGATGCCGGTCTTGTCAGCCAGATAGTGATCCAGGCCACGGCGACGCAGCTCGCAGGCCGGACAGGCCCCGCAACCATCTCCCTGGACACCGTTGTAGCAAGTGAGCGTCTGGTAACGCACGGTATCGAGGTGACCGTAATGATCCGCCAGCGCCCAGGTTTCGGCCTTGTCGAGCCACATCAGGGGGGTTTCGAAGCGGATGGGGCGATCCAGCCCCAGGGAGACCGCCTGATTGAGCGCCTTGACGAAGTCGTCGCGGCAATCGGGATAGCCGGAAAAGTCGGTCTCGCACACCCCGGTGATCACGGCCTCGGCGCCCACCTGATAGGCATAGATGGCCGCCAGGGTCAGGAACAGGATGTTGCGTCCCGGCACGAAGGTGTTGGGCAGGCCGTTCTCCTGAAGCTCGAAGCTCACCGGTATGTCGTCCCGGGTCAACGCAGAGATGGCCAGCTCCCCGAGCATGGTCACATCCATTACCTTGTGGGCGGCGATCCCGAGCGCCGTCGCCAGATGGCGGGCGGTGTCAATCTCCGCCCGGTGGCGCTGGCCGTAATCGAAGGTGATGGCATGCACTTCGTCATAGCGGGCCTGTGCCTGCACCAGACAGGTGGTGCTGTCCTGCCCGCCACTAAAGACCACGACGGCTTTTTTCATGTTTTTCACTCCTCTGGGCAACTCAACGGCGGCGGCCTTGTGCAAAGTCATGCCACTGCCGGTTCAAATGGGTAAACAGGGTCATCAGCGGGGCGAAGCGCTCAGGCTCTCCTTCCCACCGGGACAACAGATGGTAGCCCGCTTCCAGGGTGGACAGTGCCTCCTCAAAGGGCTTCTTGCGAATGGAATATTGCCCGGCAATGGCGCCGAGGGTGATCCGCGGCAACCCGAGCAGTGCAGGCGAGCTGTGCAACATGCGATAGGCTTTGCGCCAGGTGCCATCAAGGAGGATGAAGTGGGCTCGCACGGTGCGCCCACTTCTCAGGAGATGCTCCCTTGCCTCTATCAGGGTCAGGGCCTCCTCATCGGGCCACAGCACATAGCACTGGACAGCGGGGTCGGCAAGCAAGGCATTGAGCCCTTCGTCGTCGGAAAAGTCCTCCCCCACATGGATGCGCACATCGGTCAGGGACGCCGCCAGCAACGCAGCCGTCCCCTTGGGGTGACCTACTTCGGCAGGGTGTTGCAGGATATGGAGCGCAGCCAGGTTCGGCACCCGCTGAATATAATCGCACAGGCACGCTTTGAGGGCCCGGGTACAGCGTGTACAGTATCGGCTCTCTTTGTCGTTGGGCTGCTTCATGTTGTTAGGAAAATCGGGTCTGCTCTGGGTCATCGCGCTTTCGCTCGTCACTGCCTTGCTCTTTTTCACCGTGCCAAATCATCAGCTCGCCTTCGATCGCGACCTGATCGCCCAGGGCGAAGGGTGGCGCATCATAACAGGCAATCTGGCACACACCAATGGATGGCATCTGCTGCTCAACCTGAGCGGTCTGGCCGTGCTCTACAGCCTGTTTCAGGAGTACCTGACGGGATGGCGCCTGCCCGTGCTGCTGCTGCTGCTGGGGACGGCGGTCGGACTCGGCATCTGGTGGGGCTGCCCGCAAACCCAGTGGTACATGGGACTCTCCGGCCTGCTGCACGGATTGTTCGTATGGGGTGCCATGCAGGACATCCGCTTTCGCCGTCACTCCGGCTGGCTGATGCTGGCGGGCGTCGCCATCAAGCTCGGTGTGGACTTTTACAGTGCCGGCGAGAGCCCTGTCTCCGCCTTGATCGGTGCCAGGGTACACATCGAGTCACACTTCATCGGTGCACTCGCCGGCCTGCTACTCGGTTTCTTCCCCATTCGTCTGGACGCCCAGGCCGTCCACTCCTGAGCTCCCCATAGGCAAGGCCAGCCCACGGCCAAAATGCAGCAGGCCGGATCTGGGATCCGGCCTGCGCTCATTCGCCCATTACGCCGTTACCGGCAAAGCTCGGCATTGATCGCCCCAAGCATGGCGGCGGGATCCGAGGACTGGGTGATAGGACGACCGATCACCAGATAATCCGCCCCCGCCTCCACCGCTGCCAGCGGCGTCATGACGCGGCGCTGATCACCGGCAGCCGATCCGCTCGGACGAATGCCCGGCGTCACCAGCTTGAATTCGGCTCCCAGCAGCCCCTTCAGCGCACTCGCCTCTTCCGCGGAGCAGACCACACCATCCAGCCCGGCCGTCTTGGCAAGGGTGGCCAGGCGGATCACCTGTTCTGCCGGCGTCACATCCAGACCCAGGGGCACCATGTCGGACTGCTCCATGCTGGTCAGCACGGTTACCCCGATGAGCAGGGGCGCCTTGTCGCCGTATGGCAGCAACGCCTCTCTGGCGGCACGCATCATGCGTTCGCCACCGCTGGCATGGACATTCACCATCCAGACGCCCAGCTCCGCACTGGCCGCCACCGCCTTGGCGACGGTGTTGGGAATATCGTGAAATTTCAGATCCAGGAAGACGTCGAACCCCTTGGCCACCAGTTGGCGAACGAACTGGGGACCAAACAGGGTAAACATCTCCTTGCCTACCTTGAGGCGGCACTGGGCCGGTGAGATCTGCTCAATGAAGGCAAAGGCGTCGGCTTCGTGCTGATAATCCAGCGCGACCAGTACTTTGGGGTCTTGCATGTCACTTCCTATGGATTGTTATGCCACAGCCAGGCGCAGCAGAGCCGGGGCCCGGTTGCACGCTGGCATCTGAAATTCTTGGGTATCCGTGCTCGCCCGGGCGTGTTGGCCTCGCTGGCGTTTACTCCCCATCCAGCCCTCGGATCGGCTTGATGGTGCCCCACTGCCGGCAGGAAGGGCATTGCCAGAACAGCGAATGGGTGGCAAAGCCGCACTGACGGCACTTGTGGGTCGACTTGATCTTGATCTGCTCACCGACCAGCTGTTGCAGCAGCTCCAGGCTCTCCTTGGCAGGCCCCTCCTCGGCACTGGCCAACTGGAAACCGACCAGTTGATAGAAGCCCTTCATGGAGGGGTGGCGACGCAGTTGGCGCAGCACCAGGGCCCGGGCCTGGCTCAACCCATCGCGGGCCTCCACCAGATTGGCCAGCGCCAAGGTCACGCTGACCCCCGCATGATCCTCTACCGCTTTTTCAAGCAGCGGGATCAGCTCCTGGCTGCGACCAAGCTGGCGATAGCATTCGAGCAGTTTTGGCATGGCTTCGGAGGCAAAGTCGATATCCTGCTCGAACACCCGCAGGAGCTCCTTGGCCGCATCCTCGAACCTGCCCTCCTCCATCGCCAGATCGGCCAGCCGCAGGCTGGCGCGGGCACAGGCCGGGTGGGCACCGAGCGCACGCTTGAGCTTGGCGATGCCCGCAGGCTTGTCGCCATCGCGCAAGGCACTCTCAGCCTGTTCGCAATAGAAGTGGGAAATGGGCTCGGCCAGCTTCTTGCCCTGGAATTTCTGCAGACGCACCGCCACGGCGATGGCATTGTCCCAGTCACGCAACTGCTGATGAATGATCAGGAGCTGTGCCAGAGCCGTCTCTTCGAAATCGCTGTCATCACACAGCTCTTTCCAGAGTGCTTCGGCCCGATCGAGCAAGCCGGCAGCCAGAAAGTCACGGGCCAGCTCCTGCAAGGCAAGCTGACGCTGCTCACGGGTCAGCTGACGGGCGACCAGGTTCTGGTGGATCTTGATGGCGCGATCGACCTCGCCCCGTTGACGGAACAGGTTGCCGAGGGAGAGGTGGGTTTCGATGGTTTCGCTGTCGACTTCCAGCAGCTGGATAAAGAGATCCACCGCCTTGTCCGACTCGTCAGAGAGCAAATAGTTGAGGCCCGCCACGTACTGGCGGGAAAACTGGTTACTCTGTTGCTGGGTGTCCTGGCGAACACTCCTGCGGCCCATGTACCAGCCATAACCGGCGGCGATGGGCAACAGCAGGAAAAGCAGTTCAAGCATCGAGGGACATTATTCCTTGGTTGTCGACCGGGCAAGCTCCAACTCGCGAGATTGACGACGCATGGTTCGGTTCAGGGTGCGATTTTGCAGTTTGAGACGCAGGAACAGCAGACCAAATACCAGCCAGCCCAGCAGAAAACCGCCGGCGAAGAAGAACCCCAGCAACATGGAGAGCGAGAACTCCCCCTGGGCAATCAGGTAGTTGAACTGCACCAGCTGACCATTTTGAGAACCGATGGCAAGGGTCAGGACAAACACCAGCACCAGTGGAATGAGGGCCAAGATACGCTTCATGGGAGCTCCCTGTCTGTAGCGAATGAGTGACTGATTATCCTTAAAATCACAGGCAGACTCTAGCGCGAATGGGAAAAGAGTGTGAGAAACCCGACAACGGGCAGACTCCAGGCCATAAAAATGAAAAAGGCATACTCAGGTATGCCGTTTTCTGCATTATTCGATGATGTTGACGCGTTCGCGCAACTCTTTGCCAGGTTTGAAGTGCGGGACATATTTCCCGGTCAGTTCAACCTTGTCCCCGGTCTTGGGGTTGCGACCCACGCGGGGCGCACGATAGTGCAGCGAGAAACTGCCAAATCCTCGGATTTCAATCCGGTCGCCGTTTTGCAAGGTCGATGCCATCTGCTCAAGGATCTCCTTGATAGCGGCTTCGACATCCTTGGCCGGCATATGCATGCGGCTGGCTGCCAGTTGTTCGATGAGATCTGATTTGGTCATAAGGTTAAATCTCCTTCCCCGATCACATGCAATAATCATTTTGCCAAGATAAAAAAGGGCGGCGCAATGCCGCCCTTTTCTTGCATCAAGGATTACTCACCCTTGGCGGCTTTGAACGCTTCCATCATGGCATTGCTGAACACAACTTCTTCTTGTTGGTTCAGGCTGTCGATGGCAACACGCTCATCAGCCTCGTCCTTGGCACGGACAGACAGGCTTACGGTGCGGTTCTTGCGATCAACGCCCATGAATTTGGCTTCAACTTCGTCACCAACAGACAGCACCAGAGTGGCGTCTTCTACGCGGTCACGAGCAGCGTCGGAGGCACGCAGGTAGCCTTCTACGCCGTCAGCCAGTTCGATCACGGCACCCTTGGCATCAACCTCGGTAACCTTGCCCTTCACAATAGCACCTTTCTTGTTGTCAGACAGGTACTTATTGAACGGGTCTTCTTCGATCTGCTTGACGCCCAGGGAGATGCGCTCACGCTCCGGGTCAACTTGCAGAACAACGGCTTCGATCTCGTCGCCCTTCTTGAATTCACGCACGGCTTCTTCGCCCTGGTTGTTCCAGGAGATGTCAGACAGGTGAACCAGGCCGTCGATGCCGCCATCCAGACCGATGAAGATACCGAAGTCAGTGATGGACTTGATCTTGCCGGAAACACGGTCGCCCTTGGCGTGAGTTTCGGCAAACAGCTGCCACGGGTTGGATTTGCACTGCTTCAGACCCAGGGAGATACGACGACGCTCTTCGTCGATGTCCAGAACCATCACGTCAACCACGTCGCCAACGTTGACAACCTTGGACGGGTGGATGTTCTTGTTGGTCCAATCCATCTCGGATACGTGTACCAGGCCTTCAACGCCTTCTTCGATTTCAACGAAGCAGCCGTAGTCGGTCAGGTTGGTCACGCGGCCAGACAGACGGGTGGTCTCCGGGTAACGCTTGGCGATAGCAACCCAGGGATCTTCGCCCAGCTGCTTCAGGCCCAGGGATACACGGGTACGCTCGCGGTCGAACTTCAGAACCTTGACAGCGATCTCGTCGCCAACGTTGACGATTTCGGAAGGATGCTTAACGCGCTTCCACGCCATGTCGGTGATGTGCAGCAGGCCGTCAACACCGCCCAGATCTACGAATGCACCGTAGTCGGTCAGGTTCTTGACGATACCCTTAACTTCTTGACCTTCTTGCAGGTTGGCCAGCAGGCTTTCACGCTCGGAGGTGTTCTCGGTCTCGATCACGGCACGACGGGAAACAACAACGTTGTTGCGCTTCTGGTCCAGCTTGATGACTTTGAACTCGAGTTCTTTGTTTTCCAGGTGAGCGGTGTCACGGATCGGACGCACGTCAACCAGAGAACCCGGCAGGAAGGCACGGATGCCGTTCAGCTCAACGGTGAAACCACCCTTGACCTTGCCGTTGATGATACCGATAACGGTAGCTTGCTCTTCGTAAGCTTTTTCAAGCTGCAGCCAGGCTTCGTGGCGCTTGGCTTTTTCGCGGGACAGCTTGGTTTCGCCGAAACCATCTTCGATAGAGTCCAGAGCCACGTCAACGGAGTCACCTACGTTGATTTCCAGCTCGCCCATGGCGTTCTTGAATTCTTCAGCCGGGATAGCAGACTCGGATTTCAGACCGGCATCAACCAGTACGAAACCGTTCTCGATAGCAACGACAGTGCCCTTGACGATGGAACCTTGACGGGTTTCAACGGCGTTCAGGGACTCTTCAAAGAGTTGAGCAAAAGATTCGATCATTGTTTATGTCACAAATGAAACATCCACTTGCAATCCGGCACAAGCGGGGTTGTTTTAAATTATCTGCGCCATCCTTGGTGCAGACGACTGACATCAGTTTGCGCTGACATCACCAAGTTGTTGCTCTGCATAGGCAAGCACCGTTGCCAGCACTTCATCTATGGTCATGGACGTTGAGTCTACAACAAGAGCATCTTCCGCGGGTTTCAGGGGAGCGACGGCGCGATTTCTGTCGCGATCGTCACGTTCCCGAATCTCGGTTAAAAGACGCTCAAAGTTAACATCAAAGCCCTTATCTTGCAACTGCTTATAGCGGCGCTGGGCCCGCTCCTCGGCGCTGGCGTCGAGGAAAATCTTTACATCCGCTTCGGGGAAAACCACTGTACCCATGTCGCGACCGTCGGCGATGAGACCGGGGGCTTGGCGAAATGCTCGCTGACGACGCAGCAGGGCTTCACGTACCCGGGGAAACGCCGCGATTTTGCTGGCTGCGTTGCCCACTTCTTCAGTACGAATGGTGCGGGAAACATCCTCCCCTTCGAGGATCACCTTGACCAGCTCCCCTTCTACCTGGAATTGCACATCCAGATTGGCGGCCAGGGGAACCAATGCTGCTTCGGAATCGAGCTCCACATCGTGATGCAGGGCTGCCAGGGAGAGCACCCGGTAGATGGCACCGGAATCGAGCAGGTGCCAGCCCAGTTTTTCAGCCAGCAACTGGCACAAGGTGCCTTTTCCTGCTCCACTTGGGCCATCAATAGTCATCACGGGGGCCATCTGAGCCATAACGTTTCTCCTGCGCACTCGGCATCTTGACTGGTTGCACACATCCCTGTCGGGATGGGGTAATGGGCGCCGATTATACCCGAATGCGCCGTCGCTGGCAGTTGTCAGGGCACACAATTGCGCAAAAGTCGTCGTGATTGCACCTATTCTGACCAATCGGGTTAACCCACTTCTCACGCAAGGTTTTGTTCTTATGGTTGTTCCGAACAATGCGCGCTAAACTGGCCGCCCTTTTTTAAGCAGCTGTAGTCAGGAGCAACCATATGAGCAGCGTTACCCTCGTGGCCAAATCCAAGTTGCCGACCCCCTGGGGCACTTTCACGCTGGTTGGTTTTCAGGAAACCGGCACGGGCAAGGATCATGCCGCGCTGGTGATGGGCGATATCGCAGACGGCGAACCCGTGCTGGGACGCATTCATTCCGAGTGTCTGACCGGGGATGCCCTGTTCAGTCTGCGTTGTGACTGCGGCTTCCAATTGCAGGCCGCGCTGGAAAACATCGCCAAGGCGGGCCGCGGCGTCCTGCTGTATGTCCGTCAGGAAGGGCGAGGCATCGGCTTGCTCAACAAGATCCGGGCCTATCATCTGCAGGATCAGGGGGCCGATACCGTGGAGGCCAACGTGGCGCTTGGCTTTGCCGCCGACATGCGCGACTACACCATCTGTGCCGACATGCTCAAGGCGCTCGAGGTCAAGTCCCTGCGCCTGATGACCAACAACCCGCGCAAGTTGAAGGCGATGGAATCCTTTGGCATCCCGGTGGCGGAGCGCGTGCCCCTTCAGGAAGGTCGCAATCCCCACAACGAGTTTTATCTCTCCACCAAGGCAAACAAGCTGGATCACCTGTTCAAGAAGTAAGGTTGCATCCACCTTGTCAGCATACGCCTCCAGATTGGAGGCGTTTTTATTGGTGATACCACTCAATCATTGAGTATCTGTAGCGCAATGGTGAGACGCATCCCCTTGTGCCAGCAAAAAATCCCGCAATGCCCGGTTCGCCATGGAGAGCGGATCCCCCCGTCGCCAGGCTACGCAGAGATCCAGGAAGATGGGGGGTGAAAAAGGGATGCCGGTGAGGGCCGGCTCCCCTTCCAGCGCCATGCGCAGGAAGGTCGTCACGGCGAATCCCTGACGCACCACCGCCTTGAGCAGCGGGATGAGATTGCTTTCGAACGCGATGTCAGGCTCAACCCCCAGCCCCTGCGCCAACACCTCCATGTGTTCCCTGTGGTAGAAGCCTCGCCGGAACATGGCGAGCTCCTGGCCGAAGAACTGTGGCAGCGAGACCGACTCAGCGCCGCGCAGGGGGTGCTCCTCCCCCACCACCATCAGCATCTCTTCCCGCAGCAGTTGCGCCCCCTCGAGGACCGGTGGCAGATCGCTGGTGATGAGGATGGCGAGATCCAGACTGCCATCCACCATGCGGCTGAGCAGCTCCCGGGTGCCCGCCTCCTCCACCCGGATCTTCAAGCCGGGGTAACGATGCTTGAACGCCATCAGGATTGGCGGGAAGTAATAGGAGCCCATCATGTAGGGGATGCCGATGCGCACCTCCCCCCGCTCCAGCCCCTTGAGCTCGGCCATCTCGGCCTCGGCCTGGTGCATCTGGCGCAGCAGCCGTTCGGCGTGGCGACAGAGGACCTCTCCCTCCGGGGTGAGGCGCACGCTGCGGTCCTGCCGGTCAAACAGCCGCAGATCGAGCTGCTGCTCCAGCTTGGCGATGGCCATGCTGACGGCAGGCTGGGCCACGTTCAGCCCCTGGGCCGCCCTGGTGAAGGAGCCGGCATCGCGCACCGCCAGCAGGTATCCGAGCTGTTTCAGATCCATATCAATTTCATTTATCAGGGTGATAACTTAAATATATTATATTTATACGTTTCGTCGCACTACTCTGCACAAAAGTCGTCGGGACAACTCCATATGATCGAAGTAGGCAGTCGCGAATGGATACGCGCCACCCTGGCTCTCAGCCTGGGCTCCTTCCTGGTATTCCTCAATCTCTACCAGACCCATCCCCTGCTGCCGCTCCTGGCAGAGGTTTTCTCGGTCAGCGCCCTGTCCGCCAGCTGGACGCTGGCAGGCTGCACCGCAGGGCTTGCAGGCTCCCTGCTCGTCTGTGCCCGTCTGGCTGATCGGTTCGGACGGCGGCGGATCATGCTGTGGACCCTGGCGGCCGCCATCCTGCTCTCCCTGTGCATCCCCTGGGTCACCCACTTTGATGTGCTGGTGAGCCTGCGCATCCTGCAAGGCGTCCTGCTGGCAGGGCTGCCCGCCACCGCCATTGCCTACATGGGGGAAGAGTTCAGCAAACGAGCCCTCATCGTAGCCGTCGGCGTCTATATCGCGGCCAACTCCCTGGGGGGCATCGCGGGTCGGGTGGTCGGCGGTCTGCTGGCTGGCTGGTTTGGTGACTGGCAGCACACCTTCCTCGGTATCGGGATCATCAGCCTCGCCCTGCTGCCACTGGTCATCTGGCTGCTGCCCGCCCAGCGCTGCTTCGTGGCCGTGGAGGCAGCCCCTGGGCAACTGCGCCGCGCCATCCAGAGCCACCTTGGCAACCCCTTGCTGGTGGGGGCCTATCTCATCGGCGGCCTCAACTTCATGGTCTTCCTGAATCAGTACAGCTATCTCACCTTCCTGCTGGCCAAGGCCCCCTTCTCCCTGCCGACCCAGTGGCTCGGCATGCTGTTTCTGACCTACCTCACCGGTACCGTCGCCTCTTCACTGAGCGGCCGCGGGGCCCATCGCTGGGGAGCACAACGCCTGCTGCTGGCGGGAATAACCTTGATGGCACTCGGCAGCCTGGCCCTGCTGCAGGGGAGCCTTGTCGCCATCATCGGGGGATTGCTTGTCTCGAGCTTTGGCTTCTTCCTGGCCCACGCCTGCGCCAGCGCCTGGGTCGGCCAGCACGTGGAGCACAACCGGGCGCTCGCCTCGTCGCTCTATCTGGTGGGGTACTACCTGGGAGCCAGTCTGGGCGGGCTTTATCTGCATCCCTTCTGGGAGCAGGGGGGGCTCTGGGGTCTGGTACTCGGCATCGAGCTGGTGTTGATGATCACCGCGGGGTTGAGCCTCTGGCTCGGTCACTTGAAAGGACGTGTGGCGCCCGCTTGTGCGTTGACGCCACAGGGTCAGGCTCCCGTCAACGGGCCCTCCCCTCACAGACCGTCATAATAGTCCGCCGGTACCGGCACTACGGCGCCGGTGCACAGCTCTTCGTCTATCACCTCGTCAAGCGAGCGCAGATGAAACTTGATCTGCCCAGAAGGCAGCATCAATCCTATATCCGGGTTGCGTCCGTCATCGATGTTGCCGGTCTTGAAGGGGACATCGGGATGCGTCGCCACCAAGGCCGTGAGCGAGGGCACCACCAGCTCGATATGTTCGAGCCCGGCCTGATGGCTTCGGCCCGCCTTGGGGGCGGCCAGTTCGATGCAGGGGACAGTCACCTGCTCCCAGCAGACGGGCTGGTGCAGGCGATAGGTGGCGATGGGACGCCCGCCTATCATCCCCTCCACCAGCAAGACTCCGTGGGCGGCCAGCACCGCTTTAAACTCCAGATATTCCGGCAGGGTGGCAGCGCGGTAGCAGAGGTGATCCACCACGGGGGAGCCATTGACTCCCATGACGGCACGCATTTCCGTGAGCAGTTGGCAAACAAATGGGGCCATGGGCCCCAGTGTGGAATCCAGGGGATGTGACATGATCACCATTTCTTCTTGGGTTGGAACAGGACGTCCAGTTCGTCCGTCTCTTTGTCCTTGATGTTTTGCAGCTCCTTCTCGCTGTGTTGCTGCAGGTGTTCTTCCAGCTGGCGCATCCCCTGACGCATGTCCTCTTCCCGCGCCAGCAGGTAGGGATCCTTGTCGGTGACATTGGCCAGCGCCCCCAGCCCCTTGGTATAGAGCTGCCGGCAGGTGCCGTACTGCCCCTGGATCTGGGCATCCATGGCCCGCTTGAGCAGGTTGGCGATGTTGATCTTGAGCTGCATCAGCTCGAGGCGGCGATCCTCCTGGGCAAAGCCCTGGGGATCTATCTTGCCCTTGTTGTGCTCGACCCGCAGCACGGCCCGCATCTTCTTGGCCAGTTGCAGCATCTGGATGGCCTGGCGGTCGGACTCCGGCGTCTTGAAATGTCCCTCGTCCTGGCTGCTGTAGTTCTCCTGCACGTTCTTGATCTGGAGCTGGACGTCGGCGATGCGCTGCTTGACCTGCGCATTGGGCATCACCAGCGCGATGGCGCGGTAGGCATCCAGGATCCGGTGTTGCAACAGCAGCACCATGTTTTTGGAAAAGGGCACCAGATTGACGTTCAGCAACACCTCTTCGGTCTCGTCTGCCACCGCCTTGTGACGGGCAATGGCCTGGCGCTTGTCCGATTCGGCCTTCTGCTTGTATTGCTGCACCACGTTATAGGCGATGACCAGAAACAGGAGTGCGCCGATTGACAGCAATATCAGGGTTAAAATCATAGGGTGTTCACACTCCAGTCCCAATCCAATTGCGAGATCCTACAACAGCTTAGCCTCATAGGGTAGCGCCCAGATCCCGTATTGCCTCACAAGAACGCTCGCAGGCGGTGACCGCATCCGGTGCGTCATGCTCCATATCGCCCGCCGCCCCCATTACTTGAGGCAAAAACCCTTCGACTGCAGGAATCCCAGCATGAAGGGCCTCGCCTCCTTGCCCAGGATCCCCCTGATCTGCCCGCTCCAGGTCTGATCCTTGTTGTTGCTGCTGCGGGCCTGGTAGTAGTCGTGGATCTGCCCGTCATACCGGGCCAGCAGGGCGCTATCCAGGGTGGCAGGATAGCGGTTCTCGTGCACCACCAGCGCCCGGGGCAGCCGCGGTTTTTGCTCCGGCCGCTGGGCGGGATGGCCCAGGCAGAGGCCAAACAGCGGGATCACCTGATGGGGCAGACCCAGCACCTCGCTCACCTCGGCCGGATTGTTGCGAATGCCGCCGATATAGACCCCGCCCAGCCCAAGTGACTGGGCCGCCAGCAAGGCATTTTGCGCCATCAGGGCGCCGTCGATGGCCCCGATCATGAGCTGCTCCACAAAGCCGGTGCGGGCCTCCGGCACTATCTGGCTGTGACGATGGTAGTCGGCGCAAAACACCAGAAACTCCGCCGCTTCGACCACATAGGCCTGATGGCCGGCCAGCTCCGCCAGGGTGGCCCGCAACCCCTTGTCGGTGACCCGGATGATGCTGTTGGCCTGGAGGAAGCTGGAGCTCGCGGCGCTCTGGGCGGCGCTCAGGATCTGATCCAGCTGCTCTGCGCTGACGGGCTCTGGGGTGAACTGGCGAATGGAGCGATGGGAAAGAATGAGATCGATGGTCGGGTTCATGGTACCTCCGGGATGAAGGGCACACTCTACCCAAAAAAAGCGGGGGGCCCAAGGCCCCCCGTCACCCTCAAGGGGCAGGATAGACATAGGGGGCCTGCAACCCAAGCGGGAACCCCAGCGCCCAGTAGATCAGCAGGAAGCCCGTCCAGCTCACCAGGAAGGCCAGGGAATAAGGCAGCATCATGGAGACCAGGGTGCCGATGCCTGTGCTCTTTACATACTGCTGGCAATAGACCACCACCAGGGGGAAGAAGACCATCAGCGGGGTGATGATGTTGGAGGCGGAATCCCCCACCCGATACGCGGCCTGAGTCAGCTCGGGCGAGATCCCCACCGCCATCAGCATGGGCACCAGGATGGGGCTGATGAGGGCCCACTTGGCGGAGGCCGAGCCCACCACTAGGTTGACGGTGGCCGTCAGCAGTATGATGCCGACGATGGTCACCTCTCCCGGCAGCGCCAGGGCGTGAAGCACCTCGGCACCGGAGAGCGCCAGCAAGGTACCGAGGTTGGAATCCCCGAACGCCTTGATGAAGAGGGCGCAGAAGAAGGCCATCACCATGTAGGAGCCCATCTTGTTCATGGTGGCCGACATGGCGTCGATCACATCCTTGCCGCTCTTGAAGCTGCCGGCGACAAAGCCATAGACGATCCCGGGCAAGATGAAGAGCAGGAAAATGAGGGGCACGATGGACTTCATCACCGGCGCGGCGAAGGTGGTGAGGGAACCGTCCGGTGCCCGCATCGGCGAGTCGCCGGGGGCCAGCGCCAGCCCCAGCAGCACCACGGCCGCCAGCATGGCGAACCCGGCCCAGTTGAAGGCCCGGCTCTCCTGAGCGCTGTAACGACCCATCTCGTCGGCGCTCTCCAGATCCTCGTTGAGAGGCACCTGCTTGAGGCGCGGCTCGACAATCTTCTCGGTGACAAACCAGCCCACGCAGATGATCAGCAAGGAAGAAGCGCCGGTGAAGATGATATTGCACAGGGTGTTGACCATGTAGTCAGGGTCGAACAACTGGGCTGCAGACTGGGTGAAACCCTGAAGCAGCGCATCCCCGCCGGAGGGCAGGAAGTTGGCGGCAAACCCGCCGGAAACCCCGGCAAAGGCTGCGGCAATCCCCGCCAGCGGGTGGCGACCCGCTGCATGGAAGATGATGCCGCCAATGGGGATCACCAGCACATAGCCCGCATCGGCGGCGGTATGGCTGACGATGGCCACTAGGATCAGCATGGGGGTCAGAAAGCGCGCCGGCGTCACCTTGAGCAGCTTCTTGAGCCCGGTGTTGATGAAACCGGACTGTTCAGCCACCCCGACCCCCAGCATGGCCACCAGCACGATGCCAAGGGGAGCAAACCCGGTGAACGTGGTGACCATGCTGGCGAGAAAGTCCGCCAGCCCTGCCCCGGTCAAGAGGTTGTTGATGACCACGGCCTCTCCGGTGCGGGGATTGACCAGATCGAAGGAGAACTGGGAGCCTATCCAGGAGCCGACCCAGACGATCAGCAAGGCATAGAGGAAGAGCATGGCGGGATCCGGCAGCTTGTTGCCCGCCTTCTCCACCCCGTTCAGAAAGCGGTTCAACCAGCCGTTGGGAGGGGCCGGACGCTCGTTCACTGCAGCTTGACTCATTATGGTGATACTCCATTACCAAGGAATGAGCGCGCATACTAGCGATAACGTCTAATGGATCCCATGATATGAGACAAAAATTCGATTAATTATGTTTAATTTGGCATCTCACACTTCATAAATGGGAGATGCCGCACATTTATCGACAACTTGCTCAATGGTTTGCGAGGGGATAGCGACCCAGCCGGCACTGTACTGCGAACCCCGCTGCCGCCACCTCTTCCGGGGTCATGGGACGGCTGAACAGAAATCCCTGGAAGACGTGGCAACCCTGGGTCTGCAGGGCCGCGAGCTCGTGCTCCTCCTCCACCCCTTCCGCCAGGATCCCGAGCCCCAGACTGGTGGCCATGGCCACCGTCGCCCGGATCACCGGCAGGTTGAGCCCCACCACGAAGGAGCGGTCCAGCTTGATGGTGTCGATCGGCAACCGGTTGAGGTAGGCCAGGGAGGAGTAGCCCGTCCCGAAGTCGTCGATGGCGATCTTGATCCCCTGCTCGCTCAGGGCGTCGAGGATCTCGATGCACCCCTTCATGTCCAGCATCAGCACCGTCTCGGTCAGCTCCAGGGTCAGCAGCGCCGCCTCCACCGAGAATACCTCGAGCAGTTGGGCCACCAGCTCCGGCAAACTGGCAGAGAGCTGGAAGCCCGAGAGATTGACCGACACCGGCACCCTCACCCCGTCCTGTCGCTGCCACTCCCCCATCTGGGCCAATGCGGTGGAGAGCACCCAGCTTCCAATTTCCCGGATGAGCCCCATCTCTTCGGCCAGCGGAATGAACTCCGCCGGCGACACATGGCCGAGCACGGGATTGTACCAGCGTACCAGGGCCTCGAAACCGATGACCCGACCTTGCGCCACATCCACCTGGGGCTGATAGCGCAGGCTGAGCTCCCCCCGACCGACGGCCTTGGCCAGAAACTGCTTGAGGGTCAGCTTGCGATGCAGGCTTTGCTGCATGCTGGGGGTGAAGCGCTGCCAGCGAAGCCGCCCCATCTGCTTGGCCTGATACATGGCCATGTCGGCACGGGTGATGAGATTGTCGCCATCATCCGCGTCGTCCGGGTAGATGGCGATGCCGATGCTGCCGCCGATGGTGACCTCGGGGACACCGCTCAGCTGCAGTGGCTTGCTCATCTGGGAGAGCATGAGATCCGCCACCTCCTGGGCCCGATCGCTCGCCTGGTTGAGGGGCACCAGGGCGGTGAACTCGTCCCCGCCAAGGCGCGCCAGCTCCACGTCCCGCGGGCAGATCTGCTTGAGCCGTCCGGCGACCCGCTCCAGCAGGCGATCCCCTGCCTTGTGGCCGTAGTTGTCATTGACCAGCTTGAAGTTGTCCAGATCCATGAACACCAGGGCAAAGCGCCCCCCGAGGCCGCAATAGGCTTCCAGGGATTTCATCAGGCCGTAGCGATTGAGCAACCCGGTGAGGGAGTCGTGCCAGGCCAGGTGGCGATGCTCCAGCTCTTCGAGCTTGCGATCCGTGATGTCCCGCATGGTCAGCAGGATCCGTGCCCCCTGCTGGATATGGCGAAACTGGTACTGGAACCAGCGCATCCCCTTCTGGGTGCGGCACTCCCCTTCGGCCACCACTTCGTCCAGACGGGAGAGGCGACGATAGAAGGCCTCGTCCGCACCGGAGAAGATCTGTGGCAGCGTCAGAATGCCGGTGCCAAAGCACATGTCGAAGTGATGGTTGCCGCTCTCGAGGCGCCCCTCGTTGTCAAAGAGACAGGCCAGGGTGTCGCCGGTGGCGAGGGAGGACTCCTGATAGAGGGTGTCGGCATCGATGACCGCTTCCGCCATCATCATCTGCCGTCCGGCAAGCTGGATCCCGGAAAGACGCAAATAGACCTGCTTCTTGACCCCCTTGGGCGAGAGGGTCCACCACTCGTTGTAACTGCGCTCCTGCTGGAAATCGCCGAGATAGCGCTGCAGCAGCAGATCGATGGCGGCGGCCATGTCGGCGGAGAAATCCCGGGACTTCAGCTCGGCCAGGGAGCTCGCCTCCCAGAGCCCGAGGGCAGCATCGTTGGCCCAGTAAATATGATGACGCTGGATGTCATAGACCCAGACAGGCGTGTGGAGGACATCCATCACGGTGAGCAGGCGTTCGTCTAGCGTATTCATGTTGAGTGATGATTCATGCTGAAAGCTCATGGTCGAACCAGTCGGTTGCGCCCCCTGACAGGAGCATTCGCGCTGGTACAAAATCCGTTCCGGCCCATAATCGGATAACAAACGGATGAAAAAAGGCCGAAATCATATGAAAACGCTACATGTGATCCCCATGGTACGAAGAAATGGACTCACACTGGTATTGTTGGGCATGGTGATAACCATTGCTATGATTTTTATACTTTTTTTTCTTCGTGAACAACTACTAATCCCCGCCATTTCCCTCCTCCTCGCGGGCCTGATGACAATTCTTGTCGGGGTTTGGAAACTGGGTGAGCCTCATTTTAGTCTCTCTTTGTGTCAGGACTGCCTGCAATACCATCACAAGTACGGCGGCTGGATCCTGAAATGGAGAAATATTCAGCGAATTGACCAACCACGTATCCATTTGGGGTGGGATCTGGTGGAGCTGCCCTACATCGGTTTGAAAATAAAGGATTACGACGCTTTTTTGACGCTGATCACACCCCGGCTCGCCGTCCGTCTGCTGACCGAGCAGCGCGCCGTGCTGATGCAGGCCATGCGAAGCGAGCGCTCCGACTGCCCGACCGGAGGGTGCGGCAGTGGGCTCCTGGGAGAGGGACTGCTGGAGGAGAGCCGCTTCTGCTCACCCTCCGGCCAGCGCTATGAGGGGGTGATCGCCATGCTCGGCAACCGCATGGCACGGCTGCGTGATTTGCTGGGGTACGATCTGCTGGTGCCCGACAACAGCCTGGACAGATCCCCGGAAGATTTCGTCCATCTGCTCCAGCAATACCAGCGCGAGTCGAATCTAATCCAGATCAATTAAACGCCGGATTGCGCTTGCCAAGCCCGGTGACTCTTCATAAGGTCACTGGCTTGTTACAGCCAGAACACCCCCTAAAACCGCTATGAAGTACATCGAAGAGTTCTATCTGTTCGTCAAGGTGGTGCAAGAGGGCGGTTTCTCCCACGCCGCCGCTGCGCTGGGCATGCCGACCGGCACCATTAGTCGACGTATCTCCCAACTGGAAGAGCAGCTCGGATGCAGCCTGCTGCACAGATCCACCCGCAAGCTGCGTCTCACCGACGAAGGGCTGCGCTATTACGAGCGCCTCTGTACCCCCCTTGCGGAAATAGAGCAGGCCACCGGCGAAATCCGGGGTGAGGAGACGGACATCAGCGGCCTCATCCGCCTCGCGGCCCCCATCGCCCTCTCCAACACCATCCTGGTCGACATGCTGGCGGACTTCGGCCTGCGCTATCCCGGGGTACAGTTCGACATCCGCCAGTCCAACGATCATGCCCTCCAGGCGGATCAGGACAGGGACCTGGTCTTTTTCAACGGCGAGCTTCCCCAGACCCTACCCAACGCCCTCTGCCTGGGCCACATCCAGTACGGTCTGTTCGCCTCCCCCCTCTATCTGGAGAAGATGGGGGTGCCCTCCCACCCGACCCAGCTGGAAGAGCACGATCTCATCTACTGCTGGCCCCACCAGCACTGGCAACTGAGCGGGCGGGACGAACAGACGGTCTGCATCAAGCGCACACCCCGCCTTTGCATCGACCAGACCCAGGCCGCCGTGCGAGCAGCCCAGCGCCACCTCGGCATCGTCAACGCCCCGCAGCACTATGTGCACCCCTTCCTGCAAGATGGTCAGCTCGTCCCCGTCCTGCCGGACTGGCAGTCGGGAAAACGTCCCTTCTACATGCTCCATTGCCAGCCCCGGTTCACCCCGTTGCGTGTTAAGATGTTCGCCGATTTCGTCGAGAAGCACTCCGAGCGCTATCGTACCCGTCAGCAGAACGATCAATTTTCACCGGCGCAGCCGCTGCCCGTTGCATCTGACGGCTGATGACCCACACTTAGCGCAATCCTCGTTGCACTGGTCGGCTAACACTATGAATGTATTGATATGTGATGACTCCGGGTTCGCGCGCAAACAGCTGGTGCGCGCCCTGCCCGCCGATTGGGATGTCACCTTGCACCAGGCCGCGGACGGGCTGGAAGGGGTCGAGCAGATCCTGATGGGGCACGGGGACCTGATCTTTCTCGATCTCACCATGCCGGAGATGGACGGATATGGGGTTCTCGAGACCCTCAAGCGAGAAGGGGTGCGCAGCAAGGTGATCGTGGTTTCCGGCGACATCCAGCCGGAAGCCCATGAGCGTGTCATGGCCCTTGGCGCCCTCGATTTCATCAAGAAGCCGGCCTCCCCGGACACCCTCCTTGCCCTGCTCAAGCGCCACGGTCTGTGGCAATCGGCCACCCAGGTGACGGCCATCCAGCCCCAGCCCGTCGCCAGCCACCAGGCTGCCCAGAGCAGCATCCAGTTCACCCCCGAGCTGCGGGATGTCTATCAGGAGCTGGCCAACGTCGCCATGGGCCAGGGGGCGGATCTGCTGGCCCGCCTGCTCGGCGCCTTCGTGCTGCTCCCCATCCCCAACGTCAACGTGCTGGAGGTCTCCGAGCTGCACATGGCGCTCTCGGCCGCCGCCGAGTCGGAGACGCTCTCTGCGGTCTGCCAGGGCTTCATCGGGGCCGGGATCGCCGGGGAGGCCCTGCTGCTGTTCCACGATGCCAGCTTCCAGGACCTGGCCCGCCTGATGAATCATCAGGGGGAGCTGGATCACGGCGCCGAACTGGAACTGCTGATGGACACCGCCAACGTGCTGATCGGTGCCTTCCTGCGCGGCTACGCCAACCAACTCGACACCCCTTTTAGCCAGGGTCACCCCGTGGTGCTGGGCCAGCACAGGCCCATTCAGGATCTCATTCGGACCAACCAGAGCCGCTGGCGCCGCACTCTGGCCATCGAGATCAACTATCGGGTGCAGGGCTATGCGGTGCAGTGCGATCTCTTGCTGCTGTTTACCGAAGATTCCATCGCCACCATGAACAACAAGATCATGCACATGCTCTGACCGCCCCGCGGCAGCAACCACCAGGAGTGACCATGGACATTCGGGAATTTCATTGGCTGATGAACATCGTCCAGAATCTGGACGTGGGGCTGGTCGTGCTCGACAGGGAGTACCGGATCCAGGTGTGGAACGGCTTCATGGAGAGTCACAGCGGCCGGCTGGCAGGCGAAGTGCGCGATCAAGGGCTGTTCTCGCTCTTCCCCGATGTGGACAAGGCCTGGTTCGAGCGCAAGGCCAACATGGTGTTCAAGCTCAACAACCGTGCCTTCAGCACCTGGGAGCAGCGCCCCTACCTGTTGCGCTTCTCCAACTACCGCCCCATCACGGGATCAGCCCCCTACATGTACCAGAACCTGACCCTGGTGCCGCTGGCCGACTTCGCCGGAGAGGTCACCCACCTGGCCATCATGATCTATGACGCCACCGACGAGGCCATGCTGATCACCGGCCAGCGCCAGGGATGACCGACCCTGCCATGACAACAAGGGCGCCCGATGGCGCCCTTGTTGTTGCGATGGGGAATGGCGTCAGCCACTCAGATACTCGGTGAAGGCGTCGATCACCTCGTCGATGTCATCGTCGGTGATCTGCAGGTGGGTCACCAGCCTGAGTTCCCCGTAGCCGGAGAAGAGAATACCGCGCTCCTTCATGAAACCCAGCAAGGTGACGGGATCCCCCTGGGTCAGGCGCAGGAATACCATGTTGGTCTGCACCTCCCCCAAGTTGAGTACGATGCCTGGCAACGCGGCCAGCCCCTCTGCCAGACGCCTGGCGCGGCGATGATCATCCGCCAGCCGGGCAACGTGCTGATCCAGCGCGAACAGGGCGGCCTGGGCCAGGATCCCTCCCTGGCGCATGCCGCCCCCCAGCATCTTGCGCAGCCGTCGGGCGCGGGCGATGAACACAGCCGATCCCACCAGCAGGGAACCCACCGGCGCCCCCAGTCCCTTGGAGAGGCAGACGGAGATGCTGTCAAAAGGCGCCGCGATGGCGGCCACCGGTTCCCCGCTCGCCACCACCGCATTGAAGAGGCGAGCCCCGTCCAGGTGAAGCTTCAGCCCCTTCTCGTCGACGAATTCGCGCATGGCGCGCAGGTAGGTCAATGGCAGCACCTTGCCGTTATGGGTATTTTCCAGGCAGACGAGGCGCGTCTGGACGAAATGGGGATCATCGGGAGCGATGGCCCCCCGCACATCCTCGATGGCCAGGGTGCCGTCCGCCTGCATGGGGACGGATTGCAGGGCCACCGAGCCCAGCACGGCAGAGCCCTGGGCCTCGTAGCGATAGATGTGGGAGGCCGCCCCCAGCACGGCCCCTTCCCCACGCTGGCAGTGACTCATCATGGCCAGCAGGTTGGACATGGTGCCGGAGGGCACGAACAGGGCCGCCTCCTTGCCAAGCAGTTCGGCGCCGCGGCGCTCCAGCGCATTGATGCTGGGATCTTCCCCATAGACATCGTCTCCCACCTCGGCATGCAGCATGCTCTGGCGCATGGCTTCCGTGGGCTGGGTCACGGTATCACTTCGTAAATCGATATAGCGCATGTCATCCTCCTGATGCAGGACGATGACATTAACCAGCCGACACCCGGCTGGCAAGAAACGGCAAGCGGGAATGTGAGCCCGGCGGCTCACCAGGGCAGCGACTGACCCTGCAGATCCACGAAACGGCCCGAGTGCGCGGGCGTCAGTGTGGCCATCAGATCCAGCAGGCGGACGGCGACCTCGGCGGGGTCCTGCAGCAGGGCGGGATCCATCTCCTGAAGAAAAGGTTGCTGCATGGGGGTATTCATGAGGCCGGGATGCACGGTGATGACACCGGCGCCGGGAAAACGTCCGGCCCACTCACCCGCCAGGATCCGGGATCCCATGTTGAGGGCGGCCTTGCTCATGCGGTAGCTGTAATGGCACATGGCCTCCTGGCCCCCCTCCTCCAGGCTTCCCGCCCGATCCGAGAGGGTGCAGAGCCAGAGCGTGCTCTGGGGCATCATGCGCCGGCTGAGGTTGGCACCAAGGGCCAGGTGGGGCCAGGCATTGGCCAGCAGACTCTCTTCGAGCCATTGGGGGGTCACCTCCTCCACCCGCCGCTCCGGCATGTGGGCAAGATCATGGAGCAGGCCTATGGTGTTGATCACCACCGTCGGCAGGGTGGTGCTGTCATAGAGGGTGAAGAGGGCCTCAAAAGAGAGCGAGTCCACTTCCTGCAGCGGAAAGTAGCAGGCGGGATCCAGCCCCCTGGGCAGTTGCCTGCCCGCCAGCAACCACTCTTCGCCCCGTCTGGCCAGCTCCCGTGCCAGCGCACTGCCCAACCCGCCACTGCCCAGGATCAGATAGCTCATCTGCGTGTCCTTGGATTTGATCACTGCTTAGAGGGTATCAGAAGAATGGCGGACTGCCGGGAGTACCCGTCAGGCTCAGGCCTCGGCCAGATGGCGCCCAAACTCCCGCGCCCGGGCCAGGTCCAGAAAACCGTCCGCCTGCTTGTGGCTGCGCAGGAACTGGTAATAGGCGAGCAGGGTCACCAGTTGCTCCTCGTCCGGCATGGGCTTTCCCGGACGGGTCTCCTGCACCAGCGACCCCGCCGCCGCCAGCGCGTCCCTGTCCACCACCTCGGCCTGACGATAGAGATACCCGCAACCGGTGGCGAGCCACTCCAGCGAGCAGTTGGCCCCCATGGCAATCTGGTTCGCCTTGCCAAGGCCGGGCTCGGCCCCTTTCAGATACTTGCGGATCAGGGCTTCACTCAACCCCACCTTGCGGGCAAAGGCGCTCACACTCCCCTCCCCGATCAGGCTTTGCAGCCTGGCGGCAAATCCTTCCATCACCCCTTCTCCTCTCACTGACACCGGGATCTTGACCCGTCGGAGTCAGAACCATAGTTCGAATTCGCGAAGGGGGCATTATTGCCTTGTCCGCCGGAAGAGACCAAGATGCTGGCACATGATTTTGCCCCTTTCTTTTCGCATTGTTATCTCCAGAGGAGTCACCATGTCCGTATCCCGTCTGGCCCTGCATGAGCAAGGCCCCACCTTTTCCCGCCTCATCATGGGCTACTGGCGCCTGATGGAGTGGCAGCTCTCCCCCGCCGCCCTGCTGGACCTGATGAAATATCACCTTGATCTCGGGGTCACCACCATCGATCACGCCGACATCTACGGTGGCTACCAGTGTGAGGAGGCCTTCGGCCATGCCCTGCGCCTGGAGCCCTCCCTGCGCGATCGCATGGAGATCGTCAGCAAGTGCGGCATCGCCCTCACCGCCAATCCGGCCCACGCCCTAAATCACTACAACACCGGCAAGGGACACATCGTCGCCAGTGCCGAAGCCTCCTTGCAAAAGCTCGGCACCGATCATCTGGATCTGTTGCTGATCCATCGCCCCGACCCCTTGATGAACGCCGACGAGGTGGCCGACGCCTTCATCACCCTCAAGCAGGCAGGCAAGATCAAGCACGCCGGGGTCTCCAACTTCACGCCCCATCAGTTCGCCCTGCTGCAATCCCGCCTGCCCTTCCCCCTGGTCACCAACCAGCTGGAGATCTCCCCGCTCCATCAGGAGGGGACGCTGGATGGTGCCCTGGATCAATGCCAGCAACTGCGCATCAAGCCCATGGCCTGGTCCTGCCTTGGCGGCGGGCGGCTGTTCCATGCCCCCGACTATGCCCCGCTGCGGTCGGAACTCGAGCAGATCCGCCAGGAGGTGGGCGCCGACTGTCTGGAGCAGGTGGTCTACGCCTGGGTGATGATGCTGCCGAGTCAGCCGCTGCCCCTCATCGGCTCCGGCAAACGGGAGCGGATCGCCGCCGCCGTGGCAGCCGAGTCCATTGAGCTCACTCGCCAGCAGTGGTTCCGCATCCGCAAGGCCGCTCTGGGTTATGACGTTCCCTGAGTCTGCACCAGACCCTGAAAACAAAAACGGCATGGAGGATTCCATGCCGTTTTCCGTTATCGAGACGATTCAACGATGGCGCTGGGGGCGACCACGGGGTGCATCCGTCTTCGGTTTGGCCTGATTGACCGTGATGGTGCGGCCGCCGACCTCGGTGCCGTGCAACTCGGCGATGGCCTTCTCGGCCTCGCCATTGACCGGCATTTCAATGAAACCAAACCCCTTGGACTGACCGGTATCGCGGTCGATGATGATATCGACCTTGTCTACCTGCCCAAATTGGCTGAACACGGTTGTCAGTTCGTCGGCCGTCATCCGGTACGACAGATTACCTACGTAAATCTTCATGCCATCCACTCTCGATTCAAGGTGCCTTATCTATGCATCCACCGACCTGGGAGTAAGGGCACAACCCCCCTGCCGGACCAGCCACGGCATCATGCCATGGCACTTCCAGCTTCGTATCCCAAGTCCTTGATCTCTTGGGCTATCGGAGCAGGAAAGATCAAATCGAATCAGAGGCAGTATCTGAGCATTGGGATGAATTGTCGAGAAAATAGTCAGAGCGGGTGCAGCTCGGCCAGTAATGTGCCGAGGGCACGACGCCCATGCCAGGCACGTTTGAACCCGAATCGATAGACCCCGGGGGCCACTTCGTGAGTCCCTTCCCGGGACAACCCGAGCAGGCTGGTGGCCGTCGCCAGGGTCACCTCATCCAGCCCGAGATCCAGGCTGAAATCGAGCCACTGGCCATCGTGTCCCACCTTGCGATCCCGCTCCAAGCCCACCAGCACAGCTCTGGGCAGCGCCAAGGCCCGGTCTTCGCCACCATTGAGCAGATAGAGATGGCGTTCATCCCAGGCAAGCTCCGCCAGACGCCAGCGCTGCCAGTTGCGCGGCAACACCATCATCACCAGCACGATACCGCCAAAGACCACCCCGACCCAGGGCAGCAGGCCCATGTCGGGATATCCCAGCCAGAGGGCGGCCACCACAGTGGCGAGACTCGCCAGCAACAGGCAGATCATCACCCCGTAAAACCGCCGGGCCGGGGGCATCAGCCAGCGCACGTTCTCTTGCGCTGCCAGCTCACTGACTCTCATCTTCTCTTCTCCTTCTGTGATGCGAACGGCCTTGCCGTCGCTGCGTTGCCGCGCATTGTGCGCGAGCGACGCGCCGCGATGCAACCGCCACCGCGACACGGATGACGGCCAGCCGCCACTCTTGGTATGCTTGGGGCTGTCTGAGCCCGCACTGGGCGCCATCCCGGGAGTCCCATGTTCGCCACCGCCCTGCTCTTGTCCGCGAGCACACTCTATGCCGAGGCCATCGGCGGCTACTCCGCCGGCTGCCTGAAAAATGCCGTGGCCCTGCCCCTCGAAGGTCCTGGTTATCAGGTGATCCGCACCAAACGGCTGCGCTATTACGGTCACCCCGACCTCATCCATTACCTGCAGCATCTGGCCAACCAGACCAGACTGGCCGGCATGCCGGATCTCTATATCGCCGACCTCGCCATGATGCATGGGGGGCCCTTTACCTCAGGTCATCGCAGCCACCAGACCGGCCTGGATGCCGACATCTGGTTCAGGATGGCTGACAGACCCATCAGCCGCTGGGAGCAGGATGCCCCCAGGGAGTGGGCGCTGATCGACGAACCCAGCTACCGGATGCTGCCCGGCCGATTCGGCCCAAGGCAGCTCAATCTGCTGCGCCTTGCGGCTGATCGCCCCGAGGTGGCGCGTATCTTCGTCAACCCCGTCATCAAAGCCGAGGTGTGCAAACAGGCACCCGGTGAAGCCTGGGTCGGCAAGCTGCGCCCCTGGGTCGGCCACTTCAGCCACTTTCACGTGCGCCTGCGCTGCCCGGCAAACAGTCCGGACTGCCAGCCCCAGGCTCCCATTCCCCCCGGCAATGGCTGTGGGGAGGAGCTGGCCTCCTGGCTCAAGGACAAACCCCAGCTGCCCAAGGTGTCGATGAGCTACCGCGCCCCCCTCTTACCCAGGCGTTGTGAGGGCTGACCACAAGCTGTTATGGTGAACCTATTTCCGAGAGAAATATCAATGGAGAACAACAAGATGGCCACTTCACTCTGGCAGCGTGGTACCCGTGCCCTGCTGACCCTGACCCTGCTGCTGGGTTTGACCGGCTGCGGCATGAACACCATTCCGACCCTGGATGAGCAGGTCAAAGCGAGCTGGGGACAGGTCGAGAACCAGTACCAGCGCAGGGCCGATCTCATTCCCAACCTGGTGGCCACCGTCAAGGGGTACGCCAGCCATGAGCAGGAGACCCTCAAGGCTGTCACCGATGCCCGTGCCCGAGTCGGCAGCGTGCAGGTGAGTGACCTCTCCCAGCTCAAGGCGTTCGAGGCGGCGCAGGAGCAGCTCTCCAGCGCCCTCTCCCGGCTGATGGTGGTGGTCGAGCGCTACCCGGATCTGAAGGCCGATCAGCAGTTCCTGACCCTGCAGGCCCAGTTGGAAGGCACCGAGAATCGCATCGCGGTGGCCAGACGGGATTACATCGAAGCAGTACGCCAGTTCAATACCGAGATCCGTACCTTCCCCGGGGTCATCTGGTCCAAGCTGCTCTACTCCGATCTGGAAGCCAAACCCACCTTCAGCGCCAAACCCGGTGCCGATGAGGCGCCCAAGGTCAGCTTCCAATGAACGTGATGAGACGCTGGCTGGCGCTCTGTCTGCTGCTCTGTGCCACGGCGCTGCATGCCGCCCCCGATTTCCCGGCCCTGACCGGGCGGGTGGTGGACGAGGCCAATCTGATGTCCCGCAAGCAGGCCCACCAACTCGCACAGCAACTGGCCGTCTTCGAGAAGCGCAGCGGCGTCCAGCTGGTGGTGGTCTCCATCGACACGCTGGCGGGGGATACCATCGAAGAGTACGGCTACCAGCTCGGTCGCCACTGGGGCATCGGCCAAAAAGGCAAGAACAACGGCGTGCTGCTGATCATCGCCCAGGACGAGCGCAAGGTGCGCATCGAGGTGGGTTATGGCCTGGAAGGTGCCCTGCCCGACGCCATCGCCGCCAATATCATCCAGACCCGGATCCTGCCCGCCTTCAAGCGCGGTGACATGGTGGCCGGCATCCTCGCCGGCAGCCAGGGCATCATGCAGGCCCTGGCCGGGGAGTATCAGCCCGTGGACAACACCAGCAAGGCCGACAAGCAGGGAGGTCCCTGGCTCTTCATCCTGGTGGTGATTGCGATGATCGTGCTGCACAACCTGCGCGGCGGCGGCGGTGGGCCGGGAGGACGTCGCCGGGCCGCCTACATGGCCGGTGGATTCGGTGCCGGCTCCTTTGGCGGCCGCACTGGCGGTGGTGGTGGCGGTTTCAGTGGTGGCGGCGGCAGCTTTGGCGGCGGCGGTGCATCTGGCGGTTGGTAATCAGGGAAAAAGAGACAACAAGATGATTTCGAAACAGTTTTTCCACACCTTGCAGGCCAGGGTTCGACAGGCCGAGCAGGCCACGGATGCCGAACTGGTCACCGTGCTGGCCCCGGCCAGCGATGGCTATCGCTATATTCCGACCCTGTGGGCCGCCCTGCTCGCCATGCTCACCCCCCTGCTGGTCTTCCAGCTCGGCTTCTGGCTTGGCTGGTACGAGATCCTGCTGGTGCAGTGGTCGGTCTGGTTGCTGCTGAGCCTGCTGTTCCACTGGACGCCCATCAAGATGCGGCTCATCCCCCACAAGGTACGCCGTCACCGGGCCGCCCTGATGGCCCGCCTGCAGTTTGTCGAGCAGGGACTTCACCGCACCCGGGACCGGCTCGGTGTGCTTATCTTCGTCTCGGTGGCGGAGCACTATGTGGAGATCCTGGTAGACGACGGGATCGCCCAGCACATCGACAACACCCAGTGGCAGCAGATCATCGACGACTTCGTGGTTCGGGTACGCAACAAGGAGGTCGAGCAGGGGTTCCTGGAGTGCGTGGAGCGCACCAGCGCCATTCTGACCGACGCCTTCCCCGCAACCCGGGATCAGAACGAGCTGCCTGACAGCCTGATCATTCTCGACAAGCCCTGAATGGGCTTAAAAAACCAGCATTCTGTTCAAGGGATAGGCACTCGATAAAGATTATGAAAAATAAGGGGAAAAGTGGTTGACCCAGGCAGCCCTTTCCCCTAAATTACGCCCCGTTCCAGCGCAACGGCGCAGCGAACACCGTGTTGGCTGAACACGTTAAACCACAGACAAAATTTGGTGCGGTATCCGAGAGGCTGCCCACCGACGAAGTCGGCAAGATGCACGCGCAGCGCGCTTCGAAAACCACTTCAAGCAGTAAAAATTTGGTGAGGTGTCCGAGTGGCTGAAGGAGCACGCCTGGAAAGTGTGTATACGGCAACGTATCGAGGGTTCGAATCCCTCCCTCACCGCCAAATTGTAAAAACCGACCTCAGGGTCGGTTTTTTGCATCTGGTGACATGGCAACATCCGATGCCGATGGAGGGAGGGTGAGAAGCCTCGTCGGGTTCGAGCAGAGCAGCTTGCTGCGATGAACGGCCGCAGGTCGCCCCGAAGGGGTGAGCCACGCAGTGGTGAATCATCCCTCCCTCACCGCCAAATAAAGTAAAAGGCCCCGTCGCAAGACGGGGCCTTTTACTTCTTCCGAAGATGGGCGGCTCGGTTCGAACCCTGTCGACAGGCGGGCAGGATAGCCCGACTGGACGGCCAGAGGCCGCCCACAGGGCGAGCGCCAGGGATGGTGCGAGTCAATCCCGAACCAGCGTACAGCTTGAAGAATCGACCCCAGGGTCGGTTTTTTGCTTCAAGGCGTCTGCCAACCCCCTGGCAGGAGAAACCCGTCATCGGCGGGGCCAGAAAAAACGGCTTGCCGCGATACCTGGCCAAGTGCCGCCCAGCCAATCCCATCCCTTCCGCCTCTCTGCTCTCAGCTCTCTGCTCTCTGTCGACAGGGGATATACCCCGAGGGCAGCCAGCCCTTTCTCGTTGACAGCGCATTACGCCAAGCAAAGAGAAAATGACGATATAAATAACCAATATCCTCTCACAGATAGCACAGTATATTGTGATATCACCTGGAGAACTGCCTCGTCCTGCCATACCAGCGCCGTCAACCTGCTCTGCTGACCAGGCGGCACAGGCCGATGCCACCGGACAATACCGGGTCTGCGCAACCTCTCGGATATTGCTCACCGATTGGATATCGTTTTGAAAAACTGATAGTTAAATGGCTACACTAGCCTCACACATCGCATAGGGATATGGACAAATGAGTCTTATTGGCTTGCTGCTGGCCCTGGCAGCCATTCTGGGTGGTAACATGATAGAAGGGGGGCACCCCAGCGCCCTGCTCGATCTGCCCGCCTTTCTCATCGTGATCGGCGGTACCGTCGGTGCCGCACTGACCCAGTTTCCTTTCTCCGTGGTTGGTAAAACCCTCAAGCGCTTCAAGTGGCTCATCACTCCCCTGCGCCTCGACATGCTGGAGCAGGCCCAACTGCTTGAAACCCTGGCGGGCAATGCACGGCGCAGTGGCATGCTGGCACTGGAGGGTATGATCGACGACATCAAGGATCCCTTCCTGCAAAAAGGGGTACAGATGATGGTCGATGGCTACGAGAAGACCAAAATCCACGAGGTACTGGAAAACGAGATCGAGTTCGAGCAGGAAGATATCGAACAGACCGTCAAATTCTACGAGGCCATGGGGGGCTACTGCCCGACCATGGGGATCGTCGGGGCCGTATTTGGCCTCATTCACGCCATGGGCCTGCTGGATGCCCCCGACAAGCTGGGGGGCGCCATCGCGGTGGCCTTTATCGCCACCATCTACGGGGTGTCGGCCGCCAACCTCATCTTCCTGCCCTTCGGCAACCGCTACAAGTCGTTTGCCCATCAGATCCGCCACTACAAGGAGATGACCCTCACCGGCATCCTCTGCATCGTGGACGGCGAGTCACAGCAACGGCTGCAAGTGACCCTTGAGCCTTACCTCGGAGGCCACAGTGGCGAAAAAGAAAAAGGCTGAGGCGCCGGAGAACCACGAACGCTGGCTGGTCTCCTACGCCGACTTCATGACACTGCTGTTCGCCCTGTTCGTGGTGCTCTACTCCTTCGCCATGGCCAAGCAGTCGGAGACTCGCGTGCTCATTCAGGGCTTTATCGAATCTCTTGGCAAGATAGGGCTGGTTTCCCTTCCCGCCGGCTCCCCCGTGATGCAGGGGGGCACAGGCATACTGGAACCCGAGTCCAAGACCACCCCCAATACCTCCCAGAAAGAGCAGGTGCTGGATACCCAGACGCCCGCAGCGGCGGCCGACCCTTTCAACGAGACCATCGGCTCCTCGGAGAAACCTACGGCCACGGAGTCCTGGCCCCACAAGACCAAGGAGCAGGATTGGGTCACGGTCACCAAGCAGAAGCTGGATCAGCAGCTCAAGAGCCAAATCGAGTCCAAGGAGATCGAGGTGGAGCAGCTTGGCAGCCAACTGGTGATCCGCATCGGCGAGAAGACCTTGTTCCCGGCCGACTCCGCCTTCTTGCAGCCCCAGTTCATTCCCCTGGTCAACAAGGTCTCGGACGTGCTGGCGGACATTCCCGGCATGGTGGTGGTCACCGGTCACACCGACAACTCCCAGGCGCCGGTGGAGCTCTATCGCAACAACTGGGAGCTGTCGGTGCTGCGGGCGGCCACCATCACCCACACCCTGCTGACCAACCCCAAACTGGATTCACGACGGCTGATCGCCCAGGGGGTGGCGGATACCCAACCCCGTTATCCAAACGATACCCCGGCTCACCGCCAGGCCAACCGCCGGGTGGAGATCGTGCTCTCCCAGGGCAAGGCGGCAGAGCAGAGCCTCCCCGTTCTCCAACCCTGAAACAGACCCCGCCATGCGGGGTCTTTTGTTTCCTGCCATCCACCGGATTTTCAAACTATCCGGTTTTTTTCTGCTAAATAAAAACGATTGAAAACAATTCTCAAACGAGAAAGTTGACCCCGCTAGCAAAACACAATTTTCATCCCGTTGATTAATAATTAATCCTTTGAAATGACATGTAAATCAGTACGAAAGTGGCATACTACGTAACGTCATTGTTAAGTCACATGATTAATTTGGTTAGGGAAAAACCTATATGTTTGCTGATATTGCCGTCCAGCACTGGGCTTTTGCTGTCTATGTCATTGGCGCCATCTGTATCTGCTTGACCATGATAGGCCTGGCGGCCTTGCTGGGGGGGCGCGCCTATGGCCGTGCCAAGAACAAACCCTTCGAATCCGGAGTGGATTCCGTCGGCAACGCCCGCCTGCGCTTCTCCGCCAAGTTCTACCTGGTCGCCATGTTCTTCGTCATCTTCGATGTCGAAGCCCTCTATCTCTTTGCCTGGTCCGTCTCCGTTCGGGAGAGCGGCTGGGTCGGCTTCATCGAAGCCACCATCTTCATCACCCTGCTGCTGGTAGGCCTCCTCTACCTGTGGCGCATTGGTGCCCTCGACTGGGCCCCGAAAAAGCGTGTCCTGACTGACAAGAAACCAGACTGAACTACCGATTATCTCTTTGAGGTTGCACCATGAAGTACACCCTGACCCGGATTGACCCGGATGCGCCCGTTGAGCGCTACCCCCAGGAACAGCGCCAGACCGTCGATGATCCACTGGCGCAGCAAGCGACCCGCGGCATCATGATCGGGCGCCTCGAAGAGGTGCTGCAAGACACCGTCAACTGGGGCCGCAAGAACTCCCTCTGGCCCTACAACTTCGGCATCTCCTGCTGCTACGTGGAGATGTGTACCGCCTTCACCTCTCCCCACGACGTGGCTCGCTTCGGTGCTGAGGTCATACGAGCCTCCCCCCGTCAGGCCGACTTCATGGTGATTGCCGGCACCCCCTTCATCAAGATGGCCCCTGTCATCCAGCGGCTCTATGAGCAGTTGCTCGAGCCCAAGTGGGTCATCTCCATGGGGGCCTGCGCCAACTCCGGCGGTATGTATGACATCTACTCCGTGGTACAGGGGGTGGACAAGTTCCTGCCGGTCGATGTCTACATTCCGGGCTGCCCGCCCCGCCCCGAGGCCTTCCTGCAAGCCCTGATGCTGCTGCAGGAGTCCATCGGCAAGGAACGCCGCCCCCTCTCCTGGGTGGTGGGGGATCAGGGGATCTACCGTCCCCAGATGCAATCCGAGAAGGAACGCAAGCGCGGCGAGCGGATCAACGTGACCAACCTGCGCACGCCGGATGAGATCTGATCATGAAACTGACTCGAGAATTCCCAAGCAATTACACCATGGCCCAGTGGCAAACCGCCGATCACGCCGATGCCCAGGTGGTCGGCGAGCTGTTCGCCCACTTCGGTGCCGAGCGCTTCACCGTGCAGAGCACCCGTACCGGCGTGCCGGTCATCTGGCTCTCCCGGGATCTGCTGCTGGACGTGATAGGCTTCTTGCAAAAGCTGCCCTCCCCCTTCGTGATGCTGTTCGATCTCAGCGCCACCGACGAACGGATGCGCAGCCATCGCCACGGCCTGCCGCAGAGCGACTTTACCGTCTTCTATCACCTCATCTCCATCGACCGTAACGCCGACGTGATGCTGAAGGTGGCGCTCAAGGAGAGCGATCTCCATCTGCCCACCGTCAGCCGCCACTTCCCCAACGCCAACTGGTACGAGCGGGAAGTGTGGGATCTGATGGGGATCACCTTCGATGGCCACCCCCATCTGACCCGCATCATGATGCCCAAGAGCTGGCAAGGGCACCCCCTGCGCAAGGACTACCCGGCGCGCGCCACCGAGTTTGATCCCTTCATGCTCGATGCGGTCAAGCAGGATCAGGAGCAGGACAACCTGCTGTTCAAGCCGGAAGAGTGGGGCATGGCCCGCGGCAACGAGAACGAGGACTACATGTTCCTGAACCTCGGGCCGAACCACCCCTCCGCCCACGGCGCCTTCCGCCTGGTGCTGCAACTCGACGGGGAAGAGATCCGCGACTGCGTGCCCGACATCGGCTATCACCACCGCGGCGCCGAGAAGATGGGCGAGCGCCAGTCCTGGCACAGCTACATCCCCTACACCGACCGGGTCGAATACCTGGGCGGCGTGATGAACAACCTGCCCTATGTGCTGGCGGTCGAGAAACTGGCCGGCATCAAGGTGCCGGCGCGGGTCGACATGATCCGGGTGATGATGGCGGAGCTGTTCCGCATCCAGAGCCACCTGCTGTTCCTTGGCACCTACATTCAGGACGTGGGGGCCATGACCCCGGTCTTCTTCACCTTCACGGACCGCCAGAAGATCTACACCATCATCGAGGCCATCACCGGAGCCCGCATGCACCCGGCCTGGTTCCGCATCGGCGGCGTGGCCCACGATCTGCCTGCCGGCTGGACCCGCCTCATCCAAGACAACCTGTTGAGCTGGCTGCCCAAGCGGTTGATGGAGTATGAAAAGGCGGCCATGCGCAACAGCATACTGCGGGGCCGCACCATCGGCGTCGCCGCCTACAACACGGCCCAGGCCCTGGCCTGGGGCACCACGGGGGGCGGTCTGCGGGCCACGGGGCTCAACTTTGACGTGCGCAAATGGCGCCCCTATTCCGGTTACGATCAGTTCGAGTTCGAGGTGCCGGTGGGCAGCAACGGGGACGCCTACGACCGCGCCACCGTGCGCATCGAGGAGATCCGCCAGAGCCTGTCCATTATCGAGCAGTGCATGAAAAACATGCCTGAGGGCCCCTTCAAGGCGGATCACCCGCTCACCACGCCACCGCCCAAAGAGCGCACCCTGCAGGACATCGAAACCCTGATCACCCACTTCCTGCAAGTCTCCTGGGGGCCTGTCATGCCGGCCGCCGAGTCCTTCCAGATGATAGAGGCGACCAAGGGGGTCAACAGCTATTACCTGACCAGCGACGGATCCACCATGAGCTACCGGACCCGGATCCGCACCCCGAGCTTTGCTCACCTGCAGCAGATCCCCTCGGTGATCCGCGGCCAGATGGTGTCGGATCTTATCGTCTACCTGGGCAGTATCGATTTCGTTATGTCAGATGTGGATCGTTGAGTCCTCTCGCCCCGGCAGCCGGGGCGAAGGGCAAGACGCGCAGTAAAGGGACAAGCCACAAAAGGTCAAGTCATGAGCCAATGTCAGTGTCACAATAACCAGACCCCACAAGGGCAAGGGGCATGCAGCAGCCAGCAGGGAGATTTCGTCCTGAGCCAGGCCGAGCGCGATGCCATCGAACACGAGAAACACCACTACGAAGATCCCCGTGCAGCCAGCATCGAAGCGCTCAAGATAGTGCAACAGGCCCGTGGCTGGGTGCCTGACGGCGCCATTCACGCCATCGGCTCCGAGCTCGGCATCCCCGCCAGCGACGTGGAAGGGGTCGCCACCTTCTACAGCCAGATCTTCCGCCAGCCGGTGGGTCGTCACATCATCCGCGTCTGCGACAGCATGGTCTGCTACATCAACGGCCACGAGCAGTTGCTTGCCGGTCTGAAAGAGGTCGTCAATCTGGCCCCCGGTCAAACCTCCCCGGATGGCCGCTTCACCCTGTTGCCCGTCTGCTGCCTCGGCAACTGCGACAAGGGGCCGGCCATCATGATCGATGACGATACCTATGGCGGACTCGATGCCGTCAGCCTGCTGAAAACCCTGGAGGCTTACCCATGAGCATTCAGCCAGGCAAGACGCTTGCCTCCCTCGGCACCGCCAATCGCATCCCCCGCACCGCCGAGACTCACCCTCTCACCTGGCGCCTGCGGGACGACGGCCAGCCGGTGTGGCTCGAGGAGTACCAGGCAAAACAGGGCTATGAGGCCGCCCGCAAGGCCCTTGGCCAGATGAGCCCGGATGACATCGTCAGCACCGTCAAGGATGCCGGCCTCAAGGGACGCGGCGGCGCCGGTTTCTCCACCGGCGTGAAGTGGGGCCTGATGCCCAAAGACGAGAGCATGAACATCCGTTACCTGCTCTGCAACGCCGACGAGATGGAGCCCAATACCTACAAAGACCGCATGCTGATGGAGCAGCTGCCCCACCTGCTGATCGAGGGGATGATCATCAGTGCCCGGGCTCTCAAGGCCTATCGCGGCTACATCTTCCTGCGCGGCGAGTACGTGGATGCCGCCATCCACCTGCGCCGCGCCGTGGAAGAGGCCAAGGCCGCGGGGCTCCTTGGCAAGAACATCCTGGGCTCGGGCTTTGACTTCGAGCTGTTCGTCCACACCGGCGCAGGTCGCTACATCTGCGGCGAAGAGACGGCCCTCATCAACTCCCTGGAAGGACGGCGCGCCAACCCGCGGGCCAAACCCCCCTTCCCCGCCGTCTCCGGCGTCTGGGGCAAGCCCACCTGCGTCAACAACGTCGAAACCCTGTGCAACGTGCCCGCCATCATCGGCAACGGTGTGGCCTGGTATCAGGGGCTGGCACTGCCGGGTTCGGAAGATCACGGCACCAAGCTGATGGGCTTTTCCGGCAAGGTCAACAATCCCGGCCTGTGGGAGCTGCCCTTTGGCATCACCGCCCGCGAGCTGTTCGAGGAGTACGCAGGCGGCATGAAGCCCGGCTATCGCCTGAAAACCTGGCAACCGGGCGGCGCCGGCACCGGCTTCCTGCTGCCCGAGCACCTGGATGCCCAGATGTATGCAGGCGGCATCGGCAAGGTGGGCACCCGCATGGGTACGGGCCTTGCCATGGCGGTGGATGACAGCATCAACATGGTCTCACTGCTGCGCAACATGGAGGAGTTCTTTGCCCGCGAATCCTGCGGCTGGTGCACCCCCTGCCGCGACGGCCTGCCCTGGAGCGTCAAGATCCTGCGGGCGCTGGAGCGGGGCGAGGGCCAACCCGAGGATCTCGCGACCCTGGAACAGCTCGTCAGTTTCCTGGGCCCGGGCAAGACCTTCTGTGCCCATGCCCCCGGCGCCGTCGAGCCCCTTGGCAGTGCGATGAAGTATTTCCGGTCCGAGTTCGAGGCCGGGGTCAAGGCCCCCCATGACAATCACAAGTTGTTCAAGGGTATCCAGCCCAACCTGCTGGGCGAGCGCTGGTAAGCGCCAGGACGCATCGGGCAATAGCCGATTTCATAAAACAGGTTTCAGGGAAGTTGTATGGCAACCATTCATGTAGACGGTAAAGAGTACGAGGTAGACGGGGCAGACAACCTGCTGCAAGCCTGTCTGTCGCTGGGTCTGGACGTCCCCTATTTTTGCTGGCACCCGGCGCTGGGTAGCGTCGGTGCCTGCCGCCAGTGCGCGGTCAAACAGTATCAGAATGCCGACGACAAGCGCGGCCGCCTGGTCATGTCCTGCATGACCCCTTCCACCGATGGCACCTATATCTCCATCGAGGATGAAGAGGCGAAGGAGTTTCGCAAGACAGTGGTGGAGTGGCAGATGACCAACCATCCCCACGACTGCCCGGTGTGCGAAGAGGGTGGCGCCTGCCACCTGCAGGACATGACGGTGATGACGGGCCACAACAGCCGCCGCTACCGTTTCACCAAGCGCACCCACCAGAATCAGGATCTGGGCCCCTTCATCAACCACGAGATGAACCGCTGCATCGCCTGCTACCGCTGCGTGCGCTATTACAAGGATTACGCCGGTGGCGAGGATCTCGGGGTCTATGGCGCCCATGACAACGTCTACTTCGGCCGGGTCGAGGATGGCACCCTGGAGAGCGAATTCTCCGGCAACCTGGTGGAGGTCTGTCCCACCGGCGTCTTCACCGACAAGACCCACTCCGAGCGTTACAACCGCAAGTGGGACATGCAGTTCGCCCCCAGCATCTGCCAGGGGTGCTCGGTCGGCTGCAACATCAGCCCGGGTGAGCGCTACGGCGAGCTGCGCCGCATCGAGAACCGTTTCCACGGCGCCCTGAACCACTATTTCCTCTGCGATCGCGGCCGCTTCGGCTACGGTCACGTCAATCTGACCGACCGCCCGCGCCAACCCCTGCTGCAAGATGGCAGTGACAAGCTGGCCATCACGGTGGATGGTGCCCTGAACCGGGCCGCGGATGCGCTGCGCACCGCCAGCGGCGTCATCGGCATCGGCTCACCCCGCGCCTCCTTGGAGAGCAACTTCGCCCTGCGCGAACTGGTGGGGGCCGCCAACTTCTACTCCGGGGTCGAGCAGAGCGAATGGAAATGCCTGCAGAAGATGCTGGACATTCTGGAGCACGGCGGCGTGCGCACTCCCAGCCTGCGCGACATGGAAGAGGCCGATGCAGTGCTGGTGCTCGGGGAAGATGTCACCCAGACCGCCGCCCGCATCGCCCTGGCCCTGCGCCAGGCGGTGAAAGGCAAGGGGCGCGAAATTGCCCGCAAGCTGAAGGTGGATCTCTGGCAGGTCGCTGCCGTGCAGACCCTGGCCCAGAACCAGCGCTACCCCTTGCTCATCACCAGTCTGGATGCCACCCGCCTGGATGACGTGGCGAGCAGCACCCTGCACGCCCCCCACGCGGATCAGGCGCGCCTCGGGTTTGCCATCGCCCACCTGCTGGATGCCAGTGCACCGGCACCAACGGATCTCTCCCCCGAACAGCAGGCCCTCGCCGCCCAATGGGCCGACCTGCTTGGCAACGCCAAAAAGCCCCTCATCATCGCAGGCAATGGTGCCCGCAGCCAGGCGCTGATCGAAGCGGCCAGCAACATCGCCCGCGCCCTCAAGGGCCGTGGCCAGGCCGCGGAGCTTGCCCTGGTGGCTCAGGAAGCCAACAGCCTGGGGCTGGCCATGCTGGCCCGGCATGCCGCCCCGCTGGAGGCAGCCCTCGAGCGCATGGAAGGGGAAGAGAGACTTGCCTTGGTCGTTCTTGAGAACGACCTCTACCGCCGAGCCCCCCGCAGCCGGGTGGACGCCGCCCTGGATCGCCTGCAACACCTGCTGGTCATCGACCATCAGGAGACGGCCACCGCAAAGAAGGCGGATTTGGTGCTGCCTGCCGCCAGTTTTGCCGAAGGCGATGGCACCCTGGTCAACATGGAAGGCCGCGCCCAGCGCTTCTTCCAGGTCTATGCTCCCGCCTTCTACAACGCCGATATCCAGGTGCGCGAGAGCTGGCGCTGGCTGGATGCCCTGCAAGGGAGCCAGCAACCGCGTTCGGTTCGCTGGAACACCTTCGACGATGTGAGTCGCGATTGCGCCGCCAGCGCCCCGCTGCTCACCACCATGGGGGAAGCTGCACCCAACGCCGGCCTGCGCATTCGCGGCATGAAGCTCGCCCGGGAGCCGCACCGCTACAGTGGTCGCACCTCCATGCTGGCGAACCAGAACGTGAGCGAGCCCAGAGTCGCCCAGGATCCCGATTCACCGTTCGCCTTCTCCATGGAAGGCTACGCCGGTGCCCGCCAGCCCCTCTCCCAGGTACCGTTTGCCTGGGCGCCGGGCTGGAACTCCCCCTCCGCCTGGAACAAGTTCCAGGACGAGGTGGGTGGCAACCTGCGTGCCGGGGATCCCGGTCGCCGCCTGCTGGAGCCGGGCGAAGGCAACCTGGGCTGGTTTGGCGCCATCCCGGCCCCCTTCCAGCCCGCCGCATCCCTGCAGGTGGTGAGCTATGACCAGCTGTTCGGTGGCGAGGAGCTCTCCGCCAGAAGCCCGGTCATCCAGGCTCGCATGGGTGAACCCACCCTGGTACTGAACCCGGCGGATGCCGCGCGCCTGGCACTGTCCCCTGACGCACTGGTGGCCTTCTCCTGGGGTGGCAACCACTGGCGCCTGCGTCTGCGCCTGAGCGATGCGCTGGCTCCGGGCCTGGCAGGGTTGCCACTCGGGGTGAACGGCCTGCCGACCGCCCTGCACCACGCCCTGATCGATAACCTGCAGGAGGTCATCGCATGAGCGACTCTCTGATGGATCTGCTGATCGAGGTCGGCAAGGCACTGGTCGTGCTCGTGGGGATCGTGGGGGCCGGCGCCTTCATGAGCTTCATCGAGCGCCGCCTGCTGGCACTGTGGCAGGACCGTTACGGCCCCAACCGGGTTGGCCCCTTCGGCCTGCTGCAACTGGCGGCCGACATGGTCAAGATGTTCTTCAAGGAGGACTGGATCCCGCCCTTTGCGGATCGCCGGATCTTCGTGCTGGCCCCCATCATCGCCTTCACCGCCTTCATCCTGGCGTTTGCGGTGGTGCCCATCACCCCCACCTGGGGCGTGGCGGATCTCAACGTGGGGCTGCTCTATATCCTGGCGATCGCCGGGCTGGCGGTCTATGCCGTGCTGTTCGCCGGCTGGTCGAGCAACAACAAGTACTCCCTGCTCGGCAGCCTGCGCGCCTCGGCCCAGACCCTCTCCTACGAGGTGTTCCTTGGCCTCTCGCTCATGGGCATCGTCATCCAGACCGGCAGCTTCAACCTGCGTGACATCGTCGAGGCCCAGGCCGGCATGTGGAACGTGATCCCCCAGATCCTGGGCTTCGTCACCTTCCTGTTTGCCGGGGTCGCCGTCACCCACCGCCACCCGTTTGACCAGCCGGAGGCCGAGCAGGAGCTCGCCGACGGCTATCACATCGAGTACGCGGGCATGAAGTGGGGTCTCTTCTTCGTGGGCGAGTACATCGGCATCGTGCTGATCTCTTCCCTCATCGTGACCCTCTTCTTCGGTGGCTGGCACGGCCCCTGGCTGCCGCCCTTCATCTGGTTCGCCCTGAAGACCGCCTGTTTCATGGTGTTCTTCATCCTGCTGCGGGCCTCCCTGCCCCGCCCGCGCTTCGACCAGGTGATGTCCTTTGGCTGGAAAGTGTGCCTGCCCCTGACCCTGCTCAACATGCTGGTCACCGCTGCCGTGGTGCTGATGAATGCGTGAGCAAAACGAGATGGACATGACGATGATTCGGCGGTCTGCGGCAAGGAAGCGCCCAGACGCCAGTGCTGATAAATGTGCAGTGAGGCACCTATGAAAATTACGAGCATTATCAAGGGTGTTGGCACCCAGTTGCGCAGTCTTGGGATGGTCTTCTCCCATGCCTGGCGCCCCCGTGAAACCCTGAGCTACCCGGAGCAGCCGGTCTACGCCGCCCCCCGTTTTCGCGGTCGCATCGTACTGACCCGGGATCCTGACGGCGACGAACGCTGCGTGGCGTGCAACCTGTGTGCGGTCGCCTGCCCGGTCGGTTGCATCTCCTTGCAGAAGTCGGAGCGGGAAGATGGCCGCTGGTACCCGGAGTTCTTTCGCATCAACTTCTCCCGCTGCATCTTCTGCGGCCTGTGCGAGGAGGCCTGCCCCACCACCGCCATCCAGCTGACGCCGGATTTCGAGATGGGGGAGTATCGTCGCCAGGATCTGGTGTACGAGAAAGAAGATCTGCTGATAAGCGGCCCCGGCAAATACCCGGACTACAACTTCTACCGCATGAGCGGGATGGCCATCGACGGCAAACCCAAAGGGGATGCCGAGAACGAAGCCAAGCCCATCGATGTCAAGAGCCTGCTGCCCTAGGAGTCAATCATGGAACTGGCATTCTATGCCGCGGCCCTGGTCGCCGTTTACAGCACGCTGCGGGTGATCAGCACCAGCAACCCCATGCATGCGCTGCTCAATCTCATCATCTCCCTCATCGCCGTGGCCATGATCTTCTTCTGCCTGGGCGCCGCCTTTGCGGGGGCCCTGCAGGTGATCGTCTACGCCGGCGCCATCATGGTGCTGTTCGTGTTCGTGGTGATGATGCTGAACCTGGGGAGCGCCCAGGATCAGGAGAAGAAGTGGCTCACCCCCATGACCTGGGGTGGCCCGGCCCTGCTCTCCCTCATTTTGCTGGGCTTTCTGGCCCACGGCATTCTCGGCGTGACCGGCGGTGAACTGGGTCTGACCGAGGTCAGCGCCAAGGAAGTCGGTATCGCCCTGTTCGGCCCCTATGTGCTGGCGGTGGAGCTCGCCTCCATCCTGCTGCTGGCGGGTCTGGTCACCGCCTATCACCTGGGCCGCGAGGACAAGAGCGGGGAAGTGCTCTCCGTGCCTCGCACCACACAGGAAGGAGGTCAGCAATGAGCGACATCCCCGTGGTGAGGCATGGCCTGCTGCCGGCAGCCCGCCCCCTTTCCATCCAGCAAGCACAAGGAGCATGGCGATGAGTGGAATTCCCATGGAGCACGGCCTCCTGCTGGCGGCCATTTTGTTTGCCATCGGCCTGTGCGGCCTGCTGATACGCCGCAACCTGTTGTTTATCCTCATGAGTATCGAAATCATGATGAACGCGTCCGCCCTGGCGTTCGTGGTGGCGGGTAGCCGCTGGGCCCAGGCCGACGGCCAGATCATGTACATACTGGTGATTTCTCTGGCGGCAGCGGAGGCCAGTATCGGCCTCGCCCTGTTACTGCTGCTCTATCGTCGTTACCACACCCTGAACGTGGACACTGTGAGCGAGATGCGCGGATGAGCCTCCTATATCTGACTTTCCTGTTCCCGCTGCTGGGATGGCTGCTGCTGGCCTTCTCCCTCGGCCGCCTCGGCGAGCGCACCTCGGCGCTCATCGGTGTCGGCAGCATCGGTCTCTCGGCCCTCACTACCCTGTGGGTCGGCATCGATTTCCTCAATACCATGCCGGAAGGCGGCGTCTATACCCAGACCCTGTGGCAGTGGATGACGGTGGGCGAGTTCCAGCCCGCCTTCCGTCTCTCCCTGGACGGGCTGTCACTGACCATGCTGGGGGTCGTGACCGGGGTGGGCTTCTTCATCCACCTGTTCGCCTCCTGGTACATGCGCGGGGAAGAGGGGTATTCGCGCTTCTTCACCTACACCAACCTCTTCATCGCCAGCATGCTGTTCCTGGTGCTGGCCGATGACCTGCTGTTCGTCTATCTGGGCTGGGAAGGAGTGGGGCTGTGCAGCTACCTGCTGATCGGCTTCTACTACAAGGATCGCAACAACGGCGCCGCCGCCCTCAAGGCGTTCGTGGTGACCCGGGTCGGCGACGTCTTCCTCGCCATCGGGCTCTTCGTGCTCTACCGCGAGCTCGGCACCCTCAACATTCACGAGCTGCTGGTGCGCGCCCCCGCGATGTTCGCAGAAGGCTCCCCTGCCCTGTCGTTCGCCTGCCTGATGCTGCTCGGCGGCGCGGTCGGCAAATCCGCCCAGCTGCCGCTGCAGACCTGGTTGGCGGACGCCATGGCGGGTCCGACCCCGGTCTCGGCGCTGATCCACGCGGCCACCATGGTGACCGCTGGTGTCTATCTCATCGCCCGCACCCACGGCCTCTTCCTGCTGGCACCGGAGATCCTCCATCTGGTGGCGCTGGTTGGTGCCATTACCCTGGTACTGGCGGGCTTCGCCGCCCTGGTACAGACCGACATCAAGCGGATCCTGGCCTACTCCACCATGAGCCAGATTGGCTACATGTTCCTGGCCCTGGGGGTCGGTGCCTGGGAAGGGGCCATCTTCCACCTGATGACCCACGCCTTCTTCAAGGCGCTCTTGTTCCTCTCCGCCGGGGCCGTCATTGTTGCGACCCACCACGAGCAGAACATCTTCAAGATGGGGGGCCTGCGCAAATCGCTGCCGCTGGTCTACGCCTGCTTCCTGGTGGGGGGCTCGGCGCTCGCCGCGCTGCCGCTGGTGACCGCCGGTTTCTACAGTAAGGACGCCATCCTCTGGCAGGTGCAGGCCAGTGGCCAGAGCGCCCTGCTGTGGGCCGGTCTGGGGGGGGCTTTCCTGACCTCCCTCTACACCTTCCGCCTCATCTTCATCGCCTTCCACGGCAAGGCGCAGACCGAGGCGCACAAAGGTCACGGCCTTGCCCACCATCTGCCACTGCTGGTGCTGCTGGTGCTCTCCACCGGCGTCGGCGCCCTCATCGTGCCGCCGCTCGCCGGAGTACTGCCGGCAGGCCCCGGTGATCACATCGAAGAGGGACGCCATGGCCTCGAGATCCTCTCCGGCGTCATCGCCGTGGCAGGCATTGCGCTGGCCGCCTTCCTCTTCCTCGGCGAACGTCGCCTGGCGAAGGGGATCGCACAGAGTGCACCGGGGCGGGCTCTGTCCACCCTCTGGTTCAATGCCTGGGGCTTTGACTGGCTTTATGACCTGATTTGGGTCAAGCCCTACCTGCTGGCGACTCGCCTGCTCGGCAAGGATCCGCTGGACAGGATGATGAACCTGCCCGCCGTGCTGGCCCAGGGGGGGCATCAGCTGCTGGCCTGGACCGTCTCCGGCAAGTTGCGCTGGTACGCAGCCTCCATGGGGATGGGCGCCGCCCTGATCCTGGCCCTGCTGCTGCTCGGCTGATCCATGAGCCCAATATTGTGTGGCAGGCTCAGCGCCTGCCCGACTAGAACCTAGATGAGAGCTGATATCGTGACCTTACTCTGGATCTTGCTAATTCCCTTCATCGGCGGCTTGCTCTGCTGGCAGATGGAGCGGCTCGGCGGACAGTTTGTCCGCTGGGTGGCCCTCGCCTCCATGAGCGCCTGTCTGGTGCTCTCCAGCGCCATCTGGCTCGGTGGTGACTTCACCCTCGCCAACCCCGGCCTCCCCGTCTGGGCAGCCGAGTGGCAACAACCCTGGATCCCCCGCTTCGGCATCTCCCTGCACCTCGCCGTGGACGGGCTGTCGCTCCTGATGGTGATCCTCACCAGCTTCATCGGCGTGCTGGCCATCCTCTGTTCCTGGAAGGAGATCGTCCAGCGCATCGGCTTCTTCCACCTCAACCTGCTGTGGATCCTGGGGGGCGTGCTCGGCGTCTTCATGGCGGTGGATCTGTTCCTCTTCTTCTTCTTCTGGGAGATGATGCTGGTGCCGATGTACTTCCTGATCGCGCTCTGGGGCCACTCGGTCACCGATGGCAAGTCGCGCATCAACGCCGCCACCAAGTTCTTCATCTACACCCAGGCGAGCGGCCTCATCATGCTGGTGGCCATCCTGGGCCTGGTACTGACCCACCACGCCGCCACCGGTGTCTTCACCTTCAACTATCAGGAACTGCTCAACACCCCCATGAGCAGCACGGTACAGTGGCTGCTGATGCTGGGCTTCTTCATTGCCTTCGCGGTCAAGATGCCCCTGGTGCCGCTCCATGGCTGGCTCCCTGATGCCCACAGCCAGGCGCCCACCGCAGGCTCCGTGGATCTCGCGGGCATCTTGCTGAAAACCGCGGCCTACGGCCTGCTGCGCTTCACTCTGCCGCTTTTCCCCGAGGCGTCCGCCGAGTTTGCCCCCTACGCCATGGTGCTCGGCCTCATCGGCATCGTCTATGGCGCCCTGCTGGCCTTTGCCCAGACCGACATCAAGCGGCTGGTTGCCTACACCAGCATCTCCCACATGGGTTTCGTGATGATCGCCATTTACTCCGGCAGCGAGCTCGCCCTGCAAGGGGCAGTGGTACAGATGATTGCCCACGGGCTCTCGGCCGCCGGCCTCTTCATCCTGTGCGGTCAGCTCTACGAGCGCCTGCACACCCGGGATCTGCGCCAGATGGGCGGTCTCTGGGGACGGCTGCGCTACCTGCCCGGCGTGATGCTGTTCTTCTCCGTCGCATCCCTCGGGATGCCGGGGACCGGCAACTTCGTCGGCGAGTTCCTGATCCTCATCGGCAGCTTCCAGGTGGCCCCCGTTATCACCGTCATCGCCACCTTCGGGCTGGTGCTGGCCTCGGTCTACTCCCTCATCATGCTGCAACGGGCCTGCTTCGGGACGCCCCGGGAGGAGAGCATGCTCAAGGGGCTGGATACCCGGGAACTGACCATGATGCTGACCATCGCCGGCCTCTTGGTACTGCTCGGTCTCTATCCCCAGCCGGTGCTCGACACCGCCAGCAGCAGCCTCCTGAGCGTGCTGCACTGGTACGCGCTGCCGGGCACGGGGGCGCTGCAATGATGCTTTCTCTTTCGCCTTCCTTGTCCATGTCGGGAGCACTGTCATGACGTTTACTGTTTCTCAACTGCTGGCCCTGCTGCCCCTGTTGCTGACCACGGGGGCCATGGTGGCCCTGATGCTGGCCATCGCCTGGAAGCGCTGTGACAACACCGCCTTCGTGGTCACCATCATCGGCCTCAACCTCGCGCTCTTCTCCCTGCCCATCGTGATGGCCCAGGGGGATCAGGGGGTCACTCCCCTGCTGCAAGTGGACGCTTACGCGGTCTTCTACATGGGGCTGGTGCTCATCGGGGCCCTGGCCACCTGTACCTTCGGTCGCACCTGGCTCAAGGGCTATCCGGACAACCGGGAAGAGTTCTACCTGCTGCTGCTCATCGCCACCGCAGGTGGTCTGGTGCTGGCGGCCTCCCGTCACCTCGCCTCGCTCTTCATCGGGATCGAGATGCTGACCCTGCCCATGTTCGGTCTGGTGGGGTATGCCTATCGCGAGCGGCACTCGCTGGAAGCCAGCATCAAGTACATGGTGCTCTCCGCCAGTGCCACCGCCTTCCTGCTGTTCGGCATGGCACTGCTCTACGCCCAGGCCGGAAGCCTGAGCTTCAGCGATCTCGGTGTGACCCTGGCCCAGAGCCCGGCTCACCATCCGCTGCTGATGGGGGGCTTTGGCCTGATGCTGGTCGGCTTTGCGTTCAAGCTGTCCCTCGCCCCCTTCCACCTCTGGACCCCGGACGTCTATGAAGGGGCGCCGGCACCGGTGGCCACCTTCCTCGCCACCGTGAGCAAGATCGCCGTGTTCTGCGTGCTGCTGCGCTTCTACCTGGCGGTACCCGCCACCTCGGATCCCATGATCCACTGGCTGCTGGCGGCCATGGCAGTCATCTCCATCGTGGTCGGCAACCTCCTGGCGCTGATCCAGACCAACATCAAGCGGATGATGGGTTACTCCTCCATCTCCCACTTCGGCTACCTGCTGGCGGTGGTGGTGGCGAGCCGCCTCGGCGAGATACCGGTGGAAGCGGCCGGCGTCTATCTGCTGATGTATCTGTTCACCAGCCTGGGGGCCTTCGGCGTCATCAGCATGATGTCCAGCCCCTATCGCGGCAAGGATGCGGACTCCCTGCACAGTTATCGCGGTCTGTTCTGGAAGCGCCCCTATCTGACGGCGGTGATGACGGTGATGATGCTCTCCCTCGCGGGTATCCCCATGACGCTGGGCTTCATCGGCAAGTTCTACCTCATCGGCGTCACCGTCGATGCCAAGCTGTGGTGGCTCAGTGGCGCCATCGTGCTCGGCAGTGCCCTGGGGCTCTACTACTACCTGCGGGTCATGGTCACCCTCTACCTGCGTGAACCCGGCATGCAACTGCGCGATGCCAGGGCCGACTGGGCCTTCTCCTCCGGGGGCCTGGTGGTGCTGCTCTCCGCCATTCTGGTGGTATTGCTCGGCATCTACCCCCAGCCCGTCATCAGTCTGGTGCAGGGCTTCCAACACGTGGTGCTGCGCTAGCCTCAGGTTCAGCTCACACAGCAAAACCGGCCTCCGTGGCCGGTTTTTTTTATGTCCGCCAAGGCCCGGTCCGGCTTGCCTATCTGGCAGGCGATACCAGATCCCTCCCCTCAATCCATCCCATATCCTCCAGCAAGCAGCTGGCGGAGCAGTGGGCTGAAGACGGCCTCGCCCCCATCGTGCTCGTCTCCTCCTGCCCTCCCCATTCTCAGACCCATGCCCATAAAAAAACCGGCCACGGGGGCCGGTTCTGATTCGGAGCTCAAGTACGCGCGGGATTAACCCAGGCGAACCCGAGCATTGCGGAACATGCGCATCCAGGCGCCATCCTCGCCCCAGTTGTCCGGGTGCCAGGAGTTGGCCACGGTGCGGAACACCCGCTCCGGGTGCGGCATCATGATGGTCGCGCGACCGTCCGTGGTGGTCACCGCAGTGATGCCCGCCGGTGCACCGTTCGGGTTGGCCGGGTACTGCTCGGTCACGTTGCCGCGGTTGTCCACGAAACGCAGCCCCACCAGACCGCTCTGTTGCAGCGCAGCCAGGTGAGCGGCATCGCGCACTTCCACGCGCCCTTCCCCGTGGGAGACGGCAATCGGCATCACGGAGCCCGCCATCCCGGCGAAGAAGGCGGACGGGGAGTCCTGCACTTCCACCAGGCTGAAGCGCGCCTCGAAGCGCTCGGAGCGGTTGCGCACGAAGCGCGGCCAGAGATCGGCCCCCGGGATGAGGTCACGCAGGTTGGACATCATCTGGCAGCCGTTGCACACCCCCAGGGAGAGGGTATCGCCGCACTCGAAGAAGCGCTGGAACTGCTCACGGGCGTTGTCGTTGAACAGGATGGACTTGGCCCAGCCTTCGCCCGCCCCCAGCACGTCGCCGTAGGAGAAGCCGCCACAGGCCACCAGGGTCTGGAACTCCTCAAGCTTGATGCGCCCCTCGAGGATGTCGCTCATGTGCACGTCGACAGCGGTGAAGCCGGCGCGGTCAAAGGCGGCCGCCATCTCCACGTGGGAGTTGACCCCCTGCTCGCGCAGCACCGCCAGACGGGGAGAAACCCCGCGAGCGATATAGGGCGCGGCCACGTCGTCGGACGGGTTGTAGGTGAGCCTGGCCTGCAGACCCGGATCGGTGGCGTCCTGGCGGGCGGCATGCTCCTGATCGGCACACTCTGGGTTGTCACGCAGGCGCTGCATCTGCCAGCTGGTCTCGCCCCAGATGGTGCGAAGGGCGGTGCGGCTGGCGCGATAAACCTCGCTGCCGGCACGCTGGAACAGGATGAGGTCGTCTTCGCGCACCGTGCCCAGCACGTGGGAGCAGGCTGCCAGACCGTGACCGGCCAGCAGGGTCAGCACCGCTTCCTTGTCTTCGCGACGAACCTGGATGACGGCACCCAGCTCCTCGTTGAACAGGGCCGGCAGCAGGTCGCCACCCACGCGATCGAGCTGGATGTCGAGGCCGCAGTGACCCGCAAACGCCATCTCGGTCAGGGTGACGAAGAGGCCGCCGTCGGAGCGGTCGTGGTAGGCAATCAGCTTGCGATCCGCCACCAGCGCCTGGATGGCGTTGAAGAAGCCCTTGAGCTGGACCGGGTTGTCCAGATCCGGGGCGCTTTGCCCAAGCTGGCGGTAAACCTGGGCCAGGGCTGAGGCGCCGAGGCGCTGCTTGCCGTTGCCAAGGTCGATGAGGATAAGGTCGGTCTCACCGAGATCGGTGCGCAGTTGCGGCGTCACGGTATTGCGTACGTCCTCGACCCGGGCAAAGGCGGAGATGAGCAGGGAGAGCGGCGAGGTGACGCTGCGCTCTTCGCCGTCCTGCTGCCAGCGGGTCTTCATGGACATGGAGTCCTTGCCCACCGGGATGGTGATGCCAAGGGCCGGGCAGAGCTCTTCGCCCACCGCTTTCACGGCTTCGTAGAGACCCGCATCTTCCCCCGGGTGCCCGGCGGCAGACATCCAGTTGGCGGAGAGCTTGACCCGCTTGAGGGAGCCGATATTGGCCGGTGCCAGGTTGGTCAAGGCCTCGGCCACCGCCATGCGGGCGGAGGCGGCATGAGAGAGCAGCGCCACCGGGGTGCGCTCGCCCATGGACATGGCTTCACCGTGGTAGCTGTCGTAGGTCGCGGCGGTGACGGCGCAGTCAGCCACCGGGATCTGCCAGGGGCCGACCATCTGGTCGCGGTTGACGAGGCCTGTTACGGTGCGATCGCCGATGGTGATGAGGAAGGACTTCTCCGCCACCGTCGGCAGGCGCAGCACGCGCTCGGCGGCGTCGCTGAGGGTGATGCCGTCCAGTTGCAGCGCCTTGCCCTGGGCGGGCAGGCTCTGCACGTCGCGGTGCATCTTGGGCGCCTTGCCAAGCAGCACGTCCAGCGGCAGATCGATGGGCTGGTTGTCAAAGTGATCATCAGAGAGAGTGAGATGCTTCTCTTCGGTGGCGGTGCCGATGACGGCATAGGGGGCGCGTTCGCGCTCGCACAGGGCCTTGAACAGAGGCAGCTTGTCCTGGGCCACGGCCAGCACATAGCGCTCCTGGGATTCGTTGCACCAGACTTCCAGCGGGCTCATGCCCGGCTCGTCATTCGGGATGGCACGCAGGTCGAAGCGACCACCGCGATCCCCGTCGCTCACCAGCTCCGGCATGGCGTTGGAGAGACCACCGGCGCCCACGTCGTGGATGAAGACGATGGGGTTGTCGTCCCCCAGTTGCCAGCAGCGGTCGATCACTTCCTGGCAACGACGCTCCATCTCGGGGTTGTCACGCTGCACGGAGGCGAAGTCGAGATCTTCGGCAGACTGACCGGACGCCATGGAGGAGGCTGCGCCGCCACCCAGGCCGATGTTCATGGCCGGACCACCCAGCACGATGAGGGCCGCCCCCACCGGGATCTCCCCTTTCTGGACGTGCTCGCTGCGGATGTTGCCGATACCGCCCGCCAGCATGATGGGCTTGTGGTAGCCGCGCACCTCGACGCCGTTGTGGCTCGGCACCTGCTCTTCGAAGGTACGGAAGTAACCCAGGATGGCAGGGCGACCGAATTCGTTGTTGAAGGCGGCGCCGCCAAGGGGCCCTTCCTGCATGATGTCAAAGGCGCTGACGATGCGGCTCGGCTTGCCGAAGTCCTGCTCCCAGGGCTGCTCGAAACCGGGGATGCGCAGGTTGGAGACGGAGAAGCCCACCAGGCCCGCCTTGGGTTTGGCGCCACGGCCTGTCGCACCCTCGTCGCGGATTTCGCCGCCGGAGCCGGTGGCGGCACCCGGGAAGGGAGAGATGGCGGTCGGGTGGTTGTGGGTCTCCACCTTCATCAGGATGTCGACACGCTCCTGGTGATACTGGTACTCACCGTTGGCGGGGCTCGGGAAGAAGCGGCCACCCTGGCTGCCTTCCATCACCGCGGCGTTGTCTTTGTAGGCAGACAGGACATGGTCCGGCGTCTGCTCGAAGGTGTTCTTGATCATCTTGAACAGCGACTTGGGCTGCTGTTCGCCATCGATGGTCCAGTCGGCGTTGAAGATCTTGTGACGGCAGTGCTCGGAGTTCGCCTGGGCAAACATGTAGAGCTCGATGTCGTTGGGATTGCGACCCAGCCGGGTGAAGTTGGTCACCAGGTAATCTATTTCGTCATCGGCCAGGGCCAGACCCAGGGTCACGTTGGCCTCTGCCAGGGCGGCGCGACCACCACCCAGCACATCTACCTGGGTAAAGGGGCGCGGCTCGTGGTGAGCAAACAGGGCGGCGGCCTCGTTCATCTCGGCAAAGACCACTTCCATCATGCGATCGTGCAGCAGGGCCGCGATCTCGCTACGCTGGGCCACGCTCAGCTCACCCTTGGCCTGCACGTAATAGGCAATGCCGCGCTCCAGCCGCTTGACCTGTTTCAGGCCGCAGTTGTGGGCGATGTCGGTTGCTTTGGAAGACCAGGGGGAGATAGTGCCGGGGCGGGGGGTAACGAGGAACAGCTGACCGCTGGGGGTGTGTTCCGGGATGGTCGGGCCGTAGCGCAGAAGCTGGCCCAAGGTCGCTCGCTCGGGGGGCGACAGCGGGCTCGTCAGCTCGGCAAAATGCACGTATTCCGCATAGACGCTTGCTATCTCTACTCCTCTCTGTGCGCAGCTCTGCAGCAGCTTGTGGACACGAAACTCAGACAGTGCTGGGGCACCACGCAAGATTTCCATATACCTTTCTCACCAAGTTTTAGAGTGTGGGGGGATTTGAGACGCGCGTATTATAGGGATCAGGCCCATCCTGAACAAACGTTTTTCTCATCTCGCGCGGTGTGACTCCCTTCATACTCTCTGGTATAAAGGTGCCTCTTTTTTGACAAATGCCGATTTTTTCAACAAGGGTACTCACCTACTTGCGCTGCATTTTTCGACTGTTCATCGGGATGATGTTGACGCTGGCCCTGGCCGGTTGCGACTTCTACCACCCCTCCAGCCAACTGGAGCAGATCCGCCAGCGAGGCGAGATCCGGGTTGGCACCCTCTATGGCCCCACTTCCTATTACCAGCGTGACGACACCGCACTGGGGTTCGACTACGAGCTGGCGCAGCTTTACGCCGACTGGCTGGGGGTCAAGCTGACCATAGTACCGGCCTACAGCACCGCCGAGCTGGTCGAGCAACTGCAAAAGGGCAAGCTGGATCTCGCCGCCGCCGCCATCGTCGTGACCCCGGAGCGGCGCAAGCTGTTCCGCTTCGGCCCTGGCTTCTACCAGGTCTCCCCCAAGCTGGTCTATCGCAACGGCTCCTCCAGGCCCAAGAACCTCGGTGACATCAAGGGCAACATAGTGGTGCCGGCGGGCTCCACCGGCGAGGACCTGATGAAGGAGCTGGCCAAGCAGTACCCCAACCTGAAGTGGAGCACCAATCGGGATGCGGACGTGGAGGAACTGCTCAAGCAGGTGGCCGACGGCAAGGTGGACTACACGGTGGTGCAGGACACCATACTGGCCCGTACCCAGCGCTACTACCCCGAACTCACCGAAGGCTTGACCCTCGCCAGCAAGCAGACCGTGGCCTGGGCCATGACCAAGCTGCCCGACGACAGCCTCTACGCCAGCATCATCGACTTCTTCGGTCAGCGCTTCATGGATGGCGCCATCGCCAAGCTCGACGAGAAGTACTTCGGCCACGTGCAGAACTTCGACTTCGTCGACACCCGTACCTTCCTGCAACGGGCCAAGAGCCTGCTGCCCAAGTACCAGGCGCTGTTCCAGACCCACGCCAAGGATATCGACTGGCGGCTGCTGGCCGCCATCAGCTATCAGGAATCCCACTGGGATCCCCAGGCACGCTCCTACACCGGGGTGCGCGGCATGATGATGCTCACCGGTCCGACCGCCAAGGCGATGGGGGTAAACGATCGCACCCACCCGGAAGAGAGCATCAAGGGGGGCGCCCGCTACCTGCAGGAGATGATGGCGAAGGTGCCCGACTCGGTCCCGGCGGACGAGAAAGTGTGGTTTGCCCTCACCGCCTACAACATCGGCTACGGCCACATGATGGATGCCCGCCGCCTGACCAAGGAGCTGGGCAAGAATCCGGACGCCTGGAGCGACGTGAAAGAGGTGTTGCCGCTGCTGCAGCAGTCACGCTGGCATCGCAAGGTACGCTATGGCTATGCCCGTGGCGGCGAGGCGCGCAACTATGTCAACAACGTGCGCCAGTACTACCAGAGCCTGCTCTGGCTCGACAACGAACAGCAGAAGGCCCATCGTCGGGAGGAGCTGGACGAGGACGACAGCAGCGAGCCGGACGTGCCGGCACAGCGTCCGGCCATCATCGCCGAAGTGGTCAAACAGATCATCACCCCCTAGCCTCGCCGGGGGTGTGTTTTCCCGCCCTGTTCTCTGTTACCATCCTTGGGTATACGAGGGGCGCTGGAGCGAACTTATTGCAATGTATTCATTGCGTTGCAGTTCCTGCCAAGGGCCCTTTCGACCCCACGCAAGACCAGGGAGGAGAACAGGATGCGAGCACGCAGAAGAGCCATGTTGGCCCGAAAAACCAAATGTGCCTGGAGCCCGAGACGCAAGCTCAAGCTGGCCGACATGAAACGCAAGATCTGGCACAGAAACCGCTCCTTCACGCTGCTGATAGCGGAGCACACAGTATAAACCCGGCATCAGCCGGGTTTTTTTATGCCTTGTCAGGCTGCGCTTCAAACAGAACGGTGCGCTTGGAGACCAGGGTGTTGCAGTGGTTGCAAAAATAATCCACCGCGCCGCAAGCCCGAAGCCGTTCCAGCTCCTGCCCGCAGGCAGGACACAGGGCCCGGATGCGATAACGGGCCTGACACTGGCCACACGTCGTCTCGCGGCTGCGGCTGTCCAGTTCGCCCTGACAGGCAGGGCAGGTCAGCGTGTTCATTCTCTTCTCGACTCCTCTTTAGGTCACTGTGCACCGGCATTACCCGCAGCCCCTCCCCCGGTTTGTCTGCCCTGAAGAGGGCCACCAAGAAAAACGGCTGCCGGTAAGGGCAGCCGCAGGGCTTTATTTCTTCGCTTTGGCCTTGAGCAGGCGCTTGCGCTGGCGTTCCTGGCTCAGGGTCAGGGTGTTCTTCTTGCCCTCGAACGGGTTGACCGACTCCTGGAACTCCACCCGGATCGGGGTACCCATGATCTTCAACGACTTGCGGAAGTAGTTGATGAGGTAGCGCTTGTAGGAGTCCGGCAGGTCGTTCAACTGGTTGCCGTGGATCACGATGCGCGGCGGGTTGTAGCCACCGGCGTGGGCATACTTCAGCTTGACCCGGCGACCGTTCACCATGGGCGGCTGGTGATCTTCCTGGGCCATTTGCATGATGCGGGTCAGCATGGCGGTGCTGGTACGGCGAGTCGCGGACTCGTAAGCCTCGTTGATGGATTCGAACAGGTGACCGACGCCGCTGCCGTGCAGGGCGGAGATGAAGTGCACCCGGGCGAAGTCGATGAAGCCCAGACGTCTGTCCAGCTCGTTCTTGACGTCCTCTTTCACCTTCTGATCCAGACCGTCCCACTTGTTGACCACCAGTACCACGGAGCGGCCGCTGTTGAGCACGAAGCCGAGGATGCTCAAGTCCTGATCGGTGATGGTCTCCCGGGCGTCAATGACCAGCAGGCAGACGTTGGCATCTTCAATCGCCTTGAGCGTCTTGATGACGGAGAACTTCTCCACCGTCTCGTGCACCTTGCCACGGCGACGCACGCCGGCGGTATCGATGACCACGTATTTCTGATCGTCGCGCTCCATGGGGATGTAGACGGAGTCGCGGGTGGTACCCGGCATGTCGTAGACGATGACCCGATCTTCACCCAGCATGCGGTTGGTCAGGGTGGACTTGCCGACGTTGGGACGACCGACGATAGCAAATTTGATGGGCAGGTCGGCGAACGGCGTCTCCTTGGTGTCTTCCCGGGTGTCGAGCTCACCGGCGGCCACCATGCGCAGCAGGGCCTCTTCGTCGAACTCCTCCAGCTCCTCTTCCTCTTGTGCCTCGGTGGCAGAGCCGACCAGAGTCTCGAGGTGGGGGGCCAGGGCCAGCTCCAGCAGGCTCAGTACGCCACGGCCGTGGGCGGCCGCCATCTGGTAGACCTCGCCCAGGGCCAGACCGTAGAACTCGGACACCGCGGAGTCACCGTCGATGCCGTCGGTCTTGTTGGCCACCAGAAACACCTTCTTGTGGGTCTTGCGCAGGTGCTCGGCGATGGCCTGATCCGCCGCGGTGAGACCGGCACGGGCATCCACCATGAAGAGCACCACATCGGCCTCTTCGATGGCCAGCAGGGACTGCTCGGCCATCTTCAGCTCGATCCCCTCCTCGGTGCCATCGATACCGCCGGTATCGACCACGATAAATTCCAGCTCGCCCAGCTTCGCCTGGCCATATTTGCGGTCCCGGGTCAGGCCGGGGAAGTCGGCAACCAGGGCATCCCGGGTACGGGTCAGGCGGTTAAACAGGGTGGATTTCCCCACGTTGGGGCGGCCCACCAGGGCAACTACAGGAGTCATAAAAGCCTCATTCTCAAGACGACAAAGGCTCCGGGTCCGAAGACCAGGAGCCGGATATTCACATTATCGGACGATCAAGGACGCTTGAGGGCGTACAACTTGCCGTCACGGCTCTGCACATACAGGGTGTCACCCTCCACCAGCGGAGCGGCATAGAGACCACTGCTGTCGAGCTGCTGCATGGCCTTGATGGTCCCGTCGGTACGGTCCAGCCAATACAGGTAACCTTCCACATCGCCGACCACCACATAGTCACCCAGGATGACGGGGGCGGTCACGGTGCGGTTTTCCAGCTGGGTGTTGGACCACAGCTCGAGACCGTTGCGACGATCGACCGCAAACAGATGGCTGCGGCTGTCGGTCAGCACGATGGCATTGCCGGTCACCGCCATGTCGCGATAACCGGAATACTTGCGCTTCCACACTTCGTCGCCGCTCATCAGCTTGCGCGCCATCAACTGGCCGTTGTAGGCGATGGCGTAGAGCTCATCACCGGCAATCAGCGGGCTGGCATCGACGTCCACCATCCGATCCAGTTCGGTGGCGCCGCGCGGGTCAGCCACCTTGGATTGACGCACCGGCTGGCCGTTGCTCAGCAGGGCGATGCCCACCTTGCCATCGGCGCGGCCATAGATGACGGCACCGTTGGTGATGATGGGGGCGCCGGCACTGCGCAGGGTCAGGGGCGGCTGCTCTTCGGACAGGGTCCACTGCAGCTTGCCCTCGTCGGTATCGAGCGCCACCAGGCGACCGGAGGTGGTCAGCACCACCACGCGGCCATCCTCGACGGCGGGGCTCGCCACCACTTCCCCCGGCACCGTGGTCTGCCACAGCACTTCGCCGTTGGCCTCGTTCAGGGCGTAGACCACCCCGTTTTCGGACCCGAGGAACAGCTTGCCGTAGCGGGAAACCAGGCCGCCGGAGAGACGGGCGCTGCGCTTGTCGGCGTTGATGGGCAGATCTGCCAGATCCACGCTCCACAGCTCCTTGCCGCTCTCGCGCTCGAAGGCGGTCACATCGCCATCACGGGCCGCTGCATAGATGCGGTCCTCTTCCACCACCGGCTTGAGCTGGGAGTAGAAGTTGCCGATGCCATCCCCGACCGAGGAGGACCAGGCGGTATCGGCAGTGAACGCGGACTCGACCTTGGGCAGGGGCGCCATGGGGTTGAGATCCTCTTCCGAACTGAACAGGGAGCACCCCTGCAAGGCGAAGGAGACAGCCACCCCCAGCGCCATTCGCTTGTACAGATTACGCATCCGGAGCCTCGCCCGCAGTGACGGCTGGCAGCGCCAGATCATCCATCTTCAGCTTGAGTTCGGCGCTGCTCTGCAGGCCGCCGGCATCCGCCGCTGCCTGATAGGCATCGCGCGCTTCTTCGGCCTTGCCCTGCTTTTGCAGGATGTCGCCGCGCACTTCCGCCACCTGGGCCTTGAAGGCGTCGTTGTTGATCTTGCCAAGCTGGGCCAGGGCCTCGTCAGCCTTGCCCTGATCGCTCAGGACCCGTGCCAGACGCAGGGCGGCGATGGGCTTGATGCTGTCATCGCCACTGGCGGCCACCAGGGTCAGCTGCTCGGCAGCCAGATCCAGCTTGCCCGCCTTGACGGCGGCCGCGGCCAGTTGCAGGGCAGCCAGCTCGGCATAGGCGTCACCCTTGTGGGCGGTAATGAAGCTCTTTGCCTGCTCCAGGGCGGCGTCGTCCCCCTTGGCGAGCTGGGCGGTCATCTCGTTGTAAGCCTGGGAGGCGGCTTCCTGGTTGTTCTGCTGCATCTCGTTGTAGTAGCGCCAGCCAAAGAGGCCGACCAGACCGATCACGGTCCCGGCGATCACCGAGGTGCCGTTCTCTTTCCACCAGTTCTTGATGACCTCAACCTGTTGTTCTTCAGTGGTATACACTTCCACAGCTTACTCTCCTTTCGCTGCCAGCAGGGCGATGGCGGCATCGACCGAGACGGTCTGTTGCTCGGCCTGGCCACGCAGATATTTGATGGTGATCTCCCCGCTTTGCACCTCGGTCTCCCCAAGGATCAGGGCAATGGCCGCGCCGCTCTTGTCGGCACGCTTGAGTTGTTTCTTGAAATTGCCGCCGCCGCAGTGGCTCATGAGGCGCAAGTCCGGCAGGGCATCGCGCAGGCGCTCTGCCAGGGCAAAGCCAGCCTGTTCCGTCCCCTCACCCACCATGCAGAGATAGACATCCACCGCCGGGCGGATGTCAGCATTGAGCTCGAGGGTTTCAAGCATCAGCACCAGACGCTCCATGCCCATGGCAAAGCCCACCGCCGGGGTCGGCTGGCCACCGAGCTGCTCCACCAGGCCGTCGTAGCGACCACCGGCACAGACGGTGCCCTGGGCACCCAGGCTGTTGGTCACCCACTCGAACACGGTCAGGTTGTAGTAGTCGAGGCCGCGCACCAGACGCTCGTTCACCTCGAACTGGATGCCGGCCGCCGTGAGCAGGCGCTTGAGCCCTTCAAAGTGAGCCAGGCTCTCTTCGCCCAGGTGGTCGAACAGACGGGGGGCACCCGCCAGGATGGCCTGCACTTTTTCGTCTTTGGAGTCGAGCACCCGCAGGGGGTTGCTGTACATGCGGCGCTGGCTCTCTTCGTCCAGCTCGCTCTTGTACTGTTCCAGATAGGCGACCAGGGCATCGCGGTAGGCGGCACGTTCGCTGCTCTGGCCGAGGGTGTTGAGCTGCAAGGTGACGTGATCGCTGATGCCGAACAGACGCCACAGGCGGTGAGTCAGCATGATGAGCTCGGCATCGATGTCCGGCCCGTTGATGCCGAACAGCTCGACCCCGAACTGGTGGAACTGGCGATAGCGACCTTTCTGGGGACGCTCGTGACGGAACATGGGGCCCATGTACCACATCCGGCGTTCCTGGTTGTAAAGCAGACCGTGCTCGATGCCGGCACGCACACAACTGGCGGTCCCTTCCGGACGCAGGCTCAGGCTGTCGCCGTTGCGGTCTTCAAAGGTGTACATCTCTTTTTCGACCACGTCGGTCACTTCACCGATGGCACGCTTGAACAGATGGGTCTGCTCGACGATGGGCATGCGCACTTCGCTGTAGCCATAACTGGCCACGACCTGGCGCAGGATCTGTTCTACTTTCTGCCATACCGGGCTCTGCTCCGGCAGGCAATCATTCATACCGCGAATAGCTTGGATCTGTTTTGCCACGTTGATACTCGAGAAAAAGAGGTAAAATTTGGCCGCATTATAGGGATTTTCGACCCCGAGGTAAAATCGGGTGCCCGGATGCGGGATGTAAAATCAACAACCTAAAGCCGGGGCCACCCCAGGTGGCCCCGTCATCGTTCAACCTTTGTCCACCTGGATCTGGTTGGCCGGATCCAGCATGGCAGCCCGGGCACGGATGCGACGCTCCAGGGTCGGGATCAAATCCTTGTTGTCGAGCCGGTCGACCCGCTGGCCCCCCTCGTAGAAGGCACTCTTGTTGGCGGCGCCCGCAAGGCCGAGATCGGAGACCAGCGCCTCCCCCGGACCGTTCACCACGCAACCGATGATGGAGACATCCATCGGGGTGATGATGTCTTCGAGCCGCTCTTCCAGGGCATTGACAGTGCCGATGACGTCGAACTCCTGACGGGAGCAGGAGGGACAAGCGATGAAGTTGATGCCGCGGGAACGGATACGCAGGGATTTGAGGATGTCGAAGCCCACCTTCACCTCTTCCACCGGATCGGCGGCCAGGGAGATGCGCAGGGTGTCGCCAATCCCTTCGCTCAGCAACATGCCAAGGCCAATGGCGGACTTGACCGCGCCGGCGCGAAAACCGCCCGCTTCCGTGATGCCCAGATGCAGGGGTTGATCGATCTGCTTGGCCAGCAGGCGATAGGCACCGACCGCCAGGAAGACATCGGACGCCTTGACGCTCACCTTGAAGTTCTGGAAGTCGAGGCGATCCAGGTAATCCACGTGGCGCATGGCGGACTCCAGCAGCGCCTCTGGGGTCGGCTCGCCGTATTTCTCCTGGAGATCACGCTCAAGGGAACCGCCGTTGACGCCGATCCGGATGGGGATGTTGTAGTGACGGGCGCAATCCACCACCGCACGCACCCGCTCTTCGTTGCCGATGTTGCCCGGGTTGATCCGCAGGCAGTCGGCCCCGTACTCGGCCACTTTGAGGGCGATGCGGTAGTCGAAGTGAATGTCGGCCACGATGGGGATGCGGGTCTGCTGCTTGATGAGCTTGAACGCTTCCGCCGCCTCCATGGTGGGGACGGAGACCCGGACGATGTCGGCGCCGACCCGCTCGATCCGCTGGATCTGCTCGACGGTAGCGGCCACGTCCGTGGTCTTGGTGTTGGTCATGGTCTGTACCGTGATGGGGGCATCGCCCCCAACCGGCACGTTGCCGACCATGATCTGTCTGGATTTGCGACGAACGATGGGTGATTCGTGTGCGGGCTTTTCGTGAACAGACATGGCGGACTGATTACTCCTGCGGCAGTGAGAAGCGGGCAGTCCGGCCGTTGTTGTAACGGCTCATGTCGAAGGACTTGCCCTGATATTCGAGATTGACCGCCATGGGCGCGCCAATGATGAATCTAAGTGGCTCGGGTCCTTCCAGTACCAGTTCGTCGTTCGCCTTCTTCAGACCGCTGAACAGGGTCTTGCCGTTGGCATCCTTGACGTCCAGCCAGCAATCGGCGGTGAAGCTCATCTTGAGCTGGGGCGCCTTGGCGGGCTCGGTGGTCGTGCTCTCGGCAGTCGAGACCGCACCGGAAACGTCCGTCGGGACGGCTGCGCTGGCATCCGTAGCGACCACAGGCAGGGTCGCGGTGGCACCGCTCACCACAACCTGGGTGGACACGGCATCGGACGCTGCGGGCAGCACGGGCTCGGCGACCTCCACGGCGGGGGCAACATTCGCTTCCGGCGTATTGACGGTCGCGCTCATCTCGGTCGCCGCCAGGGCGTCGTCACCGGCGGAGCGGCGCGCCGTGCTCTGCCACCACCAGGCGACGGAGAGCCCGATCAGCACCAGGATCACCAGCCAGGTCACCACCTTGAGCCGGCTGTCATTGGCCTGCTGGCGGGAGCGACGGGAGAAGCTCTGCATGTCGATGTTGTCGGGGGGAGTCAGTCCCAGCTTCTCGTAGGCGGCGAGGATGGTCTCCTCGGGAATGCCCACGAGCTTGGCATAGGCCCGCAGATAGCCACGAATGAAGGTATGGGACGTGTGCTTGTCATAGGTATCCGCTTCGATGGCGGCGATCAGGGTCAGACGAAGGTGAATGCGGGACGCAACCTGTTCCCGGGTCCAGCCGAGCTGTTCACGGGCGTTGCGCAGCAGCTGGCCTGGGCCCGCTGCCTGGGAGTCGTCTTGGAAATCGTGTGGCTGTTCAGTAGTCATTGGCTAAGTAACGCTTGGCTTGTTGCGAAGTGGGATATTGCCTTACCAGCTCAGTCCCGAATTGGTGAAGTAATGCCGGTTTGTCCATGGCCTGGGCCAGCCGCAGCCGGAGCCAGAGGCTCTCCTCGTTCTCCTCTGCCACGTCGGCAAAGCGCGCGAGGTAAGACTGGACATCAGGAAGCTTGCCATCTTTCATGGAAAGCTCGGCCATGTCCAGCAATAACCTAGGATTGCGGGGATTATACCCCAAGGCCAGACGATAATACTCGCCGGCCTTGTCATTTCTGTGATTTTGCATCGAGCAGAGCGCCGCATTCTCGTAGGTATCGGCGATCTTCACGTAATCGGGCTGGCTGACGGCCTGCAAGAACGCCTTTTCCGCTTCGTCGAAGCGGCCACGGTTGCAGAGGAAGGCGCCATAGTTGTTCATCGCGTCAGCATTGGACGGATCCATGGCCAGCGCTTTCTTGTAGCTCGCCTCGGCGGCCTTGAAATCCGACACCTGCTGATAGAAATAGGCAAAACCGATGTAGACCTGAGGATTGTTGGGATCGTACTGAAGGGCGCGGTCGAGGTTGAATTTGGCCTGCTCGGCATTGCCCTGGCGCAGATACTGGATACCCAAATCGAGACGAGTCTGGGCGGCGGCCTTCAGGTCGGGACCTACTTCACGCTGGGTCGAATTCTGGCCAGCGTAAGTGGTCTCTGTGACACAGCCTGGCAGCGCACAGAGCGCTGCCACTACGATCAATGTACGGATATCCATTTCCTGTCTATACAATGGCTTAGGAGTTAAACCATTTTGACGGAAATCCCATCCTGTTGCATCCGATTTTTCATGGTGCGCTTGGTGCGGTCGATCACCTCCCCCACCAGCTGCCCACAGGCGGCGTCAATGTCGTCACCACGGGTCTTGCGCACGATGACGGTCAGGCCGTATTCCATCAACACCTTGGAGAAACGGTCGATACGGCTGTTGCTCGGCTTGCCAAACGGGTTGCCCGGGAAGGGGTTGAACGGGATCAGGTTGATCTTGCAAGGAGTTTCCTTGAGAACCTTGGCCAGCTCATGGGCATGCTGCATGTCGTCGTTGATGTGATCGAGCAGCACATACTCCACGGTCACCCGGCCGCCGTTGGCGTTGGACTTGGCCAGATAGCGGCGTACCCCGGCAAGGAATGACTCGATGTTGTACTTGTCGTTGATCGGCATGATCTCGGAACGCAACTGGTCGTTCGGTGCATGCAGGGAGATGGCCAGGGCAACGTCGATCTGGTCCCCCAGCATGTCCAGCGCCGGCACCACACCGGAGGTGGAGAGAGTGACGCGGCGCTTGGAGATGCTGAAGCCGAAGTCATCCATCATCAGCTTCATGGCAGGTACCACGTTGGCGAGGTTGAGCAGCGGCTCACCCATGCCCATCATCACCACGTTGGTGATGGGGCGTTTGCCGCCCACCACTTTGGCGGCACGCCACACCTGGCCGATGATCTCGGAGACTTTCAGGTTGCGGTTAAAGCCTTGCTGGGCGGTGGAGCAGAAGGTGCACGCCAGGGCACAACCCACCTGGGAGGAGACGCACAGGGTAGCGCGGTCCGCTTCCGGAATGTAGACGGTCTCCACCTCCTGATCTCCCACCTGCAGCGCCCATTTGATGGTGCCATCGGCGGAGCGCTGTTCACGGCTGATCTCGGGGGCACGGATCTCGGCAATGGCCTTGAGCCGCTCGCGCAGCGCCTTGTTGACGTTGCTCATCTGATCGAAATCATCACAACCGAAGTGATAGATCCACTTCATTATCTGGTCTGCCCGGAACGGCTTCTCGCCCAACTCGACGAAGAAGGCACGCATGGCATCCCGGTCGAGATCCAGCAGGTTGGTTTTTGTTTCGCTCATCAGGGGCCTCAGCTCACACACTTCATAAATTATCGGCTGACCTACGTCAGGGGGCGGCATTGTACAAATAATGGGTCTGGCTTTCCACCTGGAGAATAAGTGGATATTGGCAGGATGACCAAAAAACAAAAGGGAGCCGAAGCTCCCTTGGTCACCAGCAGACAACATCAGCCGCGCGGGCAGATCTCGTCGTCGGAAAAGAAGTAGGCGATTTCACGGGCGGCAGAGGCCGGGGCATCGGAGCCATGGACGGCGTTGCGATCGATGCTCTCGGCGTAGCAGGCGCGCAGGGTGCCGGCCAGGGCCTCTTTCGGGTTGGTGGCGCCCATGATTTCACGGTGACGGCGGATGGCGTCTTCACCTTCCAGCACCTGTACCATGACAGGGCCAGAGGTCATGAAACCGACCAGAGCATCATAAAACGGCTTGCCCTGGTGCTCGGCGTAGAAACCGGCGGCCTGTTCGCTGGTCAGGTGCAGCATCTTGGCGGCGATGACTTTCAGGCCGGCGCTTTCGAAGCGGCTGTAAATGGCACCAATCAGGTTCTTGCTGACCGCATCCGGCTTGACGATGGAGAAGGTACGTTCGATAGCCATTGAGTTCTTTCCTTAACTACAGAGTTTTATTGTAGGAATCCATGTTCGGCGGCGATTATACGTAAACAAAAAACGAAATAACACACAAAAAATCAACTTTTTGTTAAACAAAAGAATCCTTGAAACAACATGGTGACTCATCTTGTGCCAGGGCAGAGAGAAAAAATGTGCGCTTGCGCACGATCGGCATGCTAATGCCTCAAAACCGTATCAATTGCTCAGCAAAGCAGCACTGGAAAAGGCACCCTGAGGTGCCCTTGTGATGCCGTTCACTGACTCAGCGCGTCTCCGCCATCAGGGTATGGGCGATGGTGCGCATCCCCAGGGTATTGGCCCCGGGCGCCCACAGACTGTCGCCGTTTTCGCTGAAGCAGGCGGCGAGATCGACATGCAGCCAGCCTCTTCCCTCATCAGGGACAAAGCGGGAGAGGAAGCCTGCCGCATTGGAGGCCCCCCCCGGTCCGCCGCCCGGCACGGGGCGGCTGTTGGCGGTGTCGGCATAGTGGGACGGGCACTGCTGGCGATGCCAGGGCTCCAGCGGCAGCGGCCATGCTGGCTCCTGCTCCGCATCCGAATAGGCCATGGCGCGGCTCACCAGCCCCTTGTCGAGGCCAAACAGGGCGTTGTAACGCCCCCCCAGCGCCATCACGGCCGCCCCGGTGAGGGTGGCAGCGTCGATGATGAGCGGCGCACCAGACTCGCCGGCCAGTTGCAAGCCGTCGGCCAGGATCAGACGCCCTTCGGCGTCGGTATTGACCACCTCCACCGTGGTGCCGTTCTTGTAGGTGAGGATGTCACCCAGCTTGTAGGCATGGCCGGATACCAGGTTCTCGGCGCAGCAGAGGATGAGCTTCACCCGCTTGTCGAGGCCACGCAGAATGGCCAGCGCCAGCGCGCCGGTGACGATGGCGGCACCGCCCATGTCGTGTTTCATGGTCAGCATGCCCTGGGAGGTCTTCATGGAGTAGCCGCCGGAATCGAAGGTGATGCCCTTGCCCACCAGGGCGGCCGCTACCGGCGCCTTGGGATCCTTACCCGGATTGAAATCCAGCTCCAGCATCACGGGCTCGCGGTCACTGCCACGACCCACCTGATAGAGACCGACCCAGCCCGCCTGTTGCAGTGCCTCTCCCTTGAGGATGCGATGGCTGATCCGGTCCGGTGCCAGCTCGGTGAGGAAGGCGGCGGCTTCGACCGCCAGCTCCAGCGGCCCCAACTGCTCCGGGGTGGCGTTGGTCATCTCCCGCACCCAGCGCCCGCACAGCCAGCGCGCCTCCAGCTCCTCCCTGTCCTCCTCGGACGAAGTGGCCCACTGCAATCCCACTTCCGCCTTGGGCGTCTGCAGCCCCTGGGCAAAGGCCCACTGCTGCTCCCGCTCCCAGTGGCCAGCCAGGACCACCTGCTGGATCCCCTGGCTGCACAGGCGCCGCGCCGCCTGCTGGATATCCAGCAAGGGAGTGGCGCTCACCAGATGGATCACCATGCCGTCGGCACGGTGGGAGAGCAGTGCCCCCTCCCCCCACTCGGCCGGTGCAAACTCTCGGCTCAACCAGACGTTCATGCGCACACCTCCTGCAACCAGCGGGCAATCGTGCGAAGACCATGGCCCTTGGCCCCGGTCGCCCAGAGCTCATTGCCCGACTTCTGATAGGAAGCGGCCAGGTCCAGGTGCACCCAGCCATTGCCTTCGTCACGGACGAAGCGCGACAGGAACGCCGCTGCCGTGGTGGCGCCGGCAGTACCTTCGGCGGATGCCACATTGCCCAGCTCGGCAAAGGCAGAGGTGAGCTGGCCTGCGTGCCAGGGTTCGAGCGGCAGCGGCCAGGCCTTCTCGTTTTCGGCGTTGGCGGCAGCCAGCGCGCGCACCTGCTCCGCCTCATCGAGAGCAAACACGGCGTTGTAGTCGCGGCCCAGCGCTGTCTTGGCGGCGCCGGTCAGGGTGGCAGCGTCGAGGATGTAGGCAGCCCCGCTTTCGCTGGCGGCCAGCAGGCCGTCTGCCAGCACCAGGCGACCTTCCGCGTCGGTATTCTGGATCTCGACCGAGATGCCGTTGCGATAAGTGAGGATGTCGCCGAGCTTGAAGGCGTGGCCGGAGACCAGGTTCTCGGCGCAGCAGAGGATGAGCTTGACCCGCTTGTTCAGGCCACGGCTGATGGCCAGCGCCAGGGCGCCGGTTACCATGGCGGCGCCGCCCATGTCGGACTTCATCGGCAGCATGTTGTCGGAGGACTTCATGGAGTAGCCGCCGGAATCGAAAGTGATCCCCTTGCCCACCAGCGCCGCGACCACGGGGGCGTTGGCATCCCCGGTCGGGTTGTAGTCGAGCTCCAGCAGCACCGGCTCGCGCTCGCTGCCACGGCCCACCGACCAGATCCCGATATGACCCGATTCACGCAAGGCTTCGCCAGCGGTGATGCGGGCGGTCACCTTGTCACCGCCGAGGCTGCGAATGAGCAGCAGAGCGGACTCCGCCAGGCTCATGGGGTAGATGGCTTCCGGGCAGCCGTTGGTCACCTCGCGCACCCAGTGGGTCGCCTTGAGCAAGGCGGCGAGTTCGGCCGCTTCCTGTTCGCTCTGTTCACCAAAATCGAGCTCGCGAACCCCCTTGGCGGCATAGAAGCCCTGGGCAAAGGCGTAACGACGCTCCCCATTCCACCCCTCGCCCACCAGCTTGATGCGCTTGATGCCGCTCGACTCGAGGCGTCTGGCCCCCCGCTGGATGGCGCGCAGCGCCTCCTTCTCCTGGCCAGCGGCCAGATGGAGATGGGCCTCGTCCCCGTTGAAACTGAGCAGGGCACCCTCGCCCCACTGGGCGGCGGCAGCCTGGGACGACAACCTTACGTTCATCATGTCAGCCATGTTCTCTTGCTTCCTTTTTATTGGCACTTTCATCAACGAATAGGGAAATCACGGGCACAAAAAAGGCCGCTCCCTCAAGGGTCACGGCCTTCACCATATCATTACTGCACCATGAGATGCTGCACGCGCAATTCACTCATGTGTAATTAAGGGGTCATCAGTGGCGCTCGGACGCCAGATTCAGGGTGTACTTGGGCAGTTCCACCACCAGATCCTCGTCCGCCAGTCTGGCCTGGCAGCTGAGACGGGATTCCGGCTCCAGCCCCCACGCCTTGTCCAGCATGTCGTCTTCCAGCTCGTCGCTCGGCTCGAGGGAGTCGAACCCTTCCCGCACCACGCAGTGGCAGGTAGTACAAGCACAGGACTTCTCGCAGGCGTGCTCGATCTCGATGCCATTGCGCAGCGCGATATCCAGAATGGTTTCACCGGTCGCACCTTCGAGGGCCGCGCCATCCGGACAGAGCTCGGGATGGGGCAGAATAATCAGTTTTGGCATATCACACCTTGTTGACGTTTTGTCCGGTCAGCACCTTGCGGATGGAGGCATCCATCCGGCGGGCTGCAAATTCGCCACTGGCAGCGTCCGCCGCCTCGATGGCCTCTTTGATCTGGTTGGTGGTGCCCGTGCTGCGCATGGTCAGCAGATGGGCGATGGCGGCATCCAGCTCGGCCCACTCGGCGGGGCTCAATAAAGCCTCGCCATCGGCGGCCAGGGCGGCGTTGAGGCTCTCGACCACCCGGTCAGCCTCAACCTGCTGCTCAGCCAGCATGCGGGCATCCATGTCCTGCTGGGCATTGGCGATGGAGGCGCTCAGCATGTTGAGGATGTCATCTTCCCCCAGCCCGTAGGAGGGCTTGACCTGGATCTCGGCCTGCACGCCGGAGGATTTCTCCATGGCGCTGACCGACAGCAGACCGTCCGCATCCACCTGGAAGGTGACGCGAATGTGGGCGGCGCCGGCCGCCATGGGCGGAATGCCGGTCAGGGTGAAGCGGGCCAGGGAGCGGCAATCCGCCACCAGCTCGCGCTCCCCCTGCACCACGTGGATGGCCATTGCGGTCTGGCCATCCTTGAAGGTGGTGAACTCCTGGGCGCGGGCCACCGGAATGGTGGTATTGCGCGGGATCACCTTCTCGGCGAGGCCACCCATGGTCTCCAGACCCAGGGAAAGCGGGATGACGTCCAGCAGCAGCATCTCGGCGTCGGGCTTGTTGCCCACCAGGATGTCGGCCTGGATGGCGGCACCGATGGCCACCACCTTGTCAGGGTCGATGCTGGTCAAGGGGGTGCGGCCGAAGAACTCGCCCACCCGCTCGCGCACCAGCGGCACCCGGGTCGAGCCACCGACCATCACCACTTCCAGCACCTCTTCCTGCTCGAGACCCGCATCGCGCAGGGCGCGCCGACAGGCCTGCAGGGTGCGCTTGACCAGGGGCTGGATCAGCTCGTCAAACTGGCTGCGGGTGACGGTACCCTGCCAGCCGGCAAAGGTGCAGGCAACGGCATCGGCATCGGTGAGGCCGTGCTTGATGCTGGCCGCCGCATCCAGCAACTCGCGCTGGGTACGGGCATCGAGCTGACCGGACAACCCGGCTTGCTCTTTGAGCCAGTCCGCCAGCAGATGGTCGAAATCGTCACCACCGAGTGCCGAGTCGCCACCGGTGGCCATCACCTCAAACACCCCGCGATGCAGGCGCAGGATGGAGATATCGAAGGTTCCGCCACCCAGGTCATAGACGGCGATCACCCCTTCCTGACCGGAGTCGAGGCCATAGGCGATGGCGGCCGCCGTGGGTTCATTGAGCAACCGCAGCACGTGCAGTCCGGCCAGTCTGGCCGCGTCCTTGGTACCCTGACGCTGGGCATCGTCAAAATAGGCGGGCACCGTGATGACCACGCCGTCGAGGTCTCCCCCGAGGGACGCGGCACCGCGCTCGGCCAGTTTTTTCAGGATCTCGGCCGAGACCTGCACCGGATTGACCAGCCCCTGGCGGGTCTGCAATTGCGGCATGCCGTTGTCGGCCGCCACGAATTGATAGGGTTGCTGGCGGGTATCGATGTCGGCCAGCGCCTTGCCCATCATCCGCTTGACCGAAACGATGGTGTTGTGCGGATCGAGGGCCGCCTCACGCTTGGCATCGAAGCCAACCCGGATGGTATCGGCCTGGTAATGGACCACGGAAGGCAGCAGATCACGCCCCTGCTCGTCACAGAGGGTGTCGGCCTGGCCGCTGCGCACGGCGGCGACCAGGGAGTTGGTGGTGCCAAGATCGATGCCGACGGCACGTTTATGCTGGTGAGGTGCGGCGCTCTGGCCTGGCTCGGCAATTTGCAGTAATGCCATGGGTAATCACAATTCCTGCGTTAGAGGGTCAAGACTCGAACAGCGAGTCTTCGAATCGTTCCAGCTCCTCGAGGAGCTTGTCGACAAATTTGAGCTTGCGAACGCAATCCGCCGCCTGCAGATCCTCACCCCTGGTGAGAGAGTCGGTCAGCCGTTGCATCAACGCCTGGTGATCATGCCTGATCTCCTGGCGAAAATCCTTGATGGCCCCCTCAGGGTCGGCGTCGTCCTTGAGATCAGCCAGCCGCTCTCGCCACTCCAGCTGTTGCATCAGAAAGGCTGGATCTTGCAGTGTCTGCTGCTCGCCGCGAATATCGGTGCCCCGCAAGGAGAGCAGATACTCGGCTCGGCGCAAGGGGGCCTTGAGGGTGGTAAACGCATCGTTGATCTGGGCAGCACGCTGCACGGCAGCAAGCTGCTCCCGCTCGGGGGCAGTCGCAAAACGATCGGGATGGAACTGGGTCTGCAGCTGACGATAGGTGTCAGCCAGTTGGCGAGTATCGAGCTCGAAGCCCTCAGCCAGCCCGAACAGCTCGAAATGATTCATCCTTCGTCCTCAGACAATAGCGCTGGGAGTGCAACCACACTCGTCTTGAACTTGAAAGCAGTGGCATGGACTGGCGTCCACACCACTGTGTTGATGAGCAAGGTGTTGATCACAAGAGACTCGCCGCAACAGGGCTCACCCTTGGGGCTGCGAGGCGTTGCAAACATGGGCGATCGGTCAATCGAACCACTTACACGCTGAAGCTTTCGCCACAACCACATTCGCCTTTGGCATTCGGGTTGTTGAACTGGAAGCCCTCGTTGAGGCCTTCCTTCACGAAGTCCAGCTCGGTGCCATCCAGGTGGATCAGGCTCTTGGCATCCACGATGATCTTGACGCCTTTCTGCTCGAACACCTGATCCTCGGCAGCCAGCTCATCCACGAACTCGAGCACATAGGCAAGGCCAGAACAGCCGGTCGTCTTGACGCCGAGGCGCAGGCCGATGCCCTTGCCCCGGTTGATCATGAAGGAGGAAACCCGCGCCGCTGCGGCATCTGTCATGGTTATGGCCATACTGCTCTCCGGACCTTAAAGACCTTTCTTCTGCTTGTAATCGGCGATGGCGGCCTTGATGGCATCCTCCGCCAGAATGGAGCAGTGGATCTTCACCGGCGGCAGCGCCAGCTCTTCGGCGATGTCGGTGTTCTTGATACCGGCCGCTTCGTCCAGGGTCTTGCCCTTGACCCACTCGGTCACCAGAGAGCTGGAGGCGATGGCGGAACCACAGCCGTAGGTCTTGAATTTGGCATCTTCGATGATGCCATCGTCGCTGATCTTCAGTTGCAGCTTCATGACGTCACCACAGGCCGGTGCACCGACCATGCCGGTGGCGACGCTGGGATCGTTCTTGTCAAAACCACCGACGTTGCGGGGATTCTCGTAGTGGTCGATTACTTTTTCACTGTAAGCCATATCTAACTCCTGCTAATTCCGTTGTTCACCAGACCCTTGCCATGCTGGCAAGGATCAGTGATGTGCCCATTCGACCGTGTTCAGATCGACGCCATCCTTGAACATCTCCCACAGGGGAGACATCTCGCGCAGACGACCGATGGAGTCGCAGATGAGCTTGATTGCGTAGTCGATCTCTTCTTCGGTGGTGAAGCGACCGATGCTGAAACGGATGGAGCTGTGTGCCAGCTCGTCGTTCAGACCCAGGGCGCGCAGCACGTAGGAAGGTTCCAGGCTGGCCGAGGTACAGGCAGAACCGGAAGAGACCGCCAGATCCTTCAGTGCCATGATGAGGGATTCCCCTTCCACATAGGCGAAGCTGACGTTCAGGTTACCCGGTACACGCTGATCCAGATCCCCGTTGATATAGACTTCTTCGATGTTCTTGATGCCATCCCACAGACGCTGGCGCAGGGCCATGATGTGCTGGCTCTCGCTCGCCATCTCTTCCTTGGCGATGCGGAAGGCTTCCCCCATGCCGACGATCTGGTGGGTTGCCAGGGTGCCGGAGCGCATGCCGCGCTCGTGGCCACCGCCGTGCATCTGGGCTTCCAGACGAACACGGGGCTTGCGGCGCACATACAGGGCGCCAATGCCTTTCGGGCCGTATACCTTGTGGGCGGACATGGAGAGCAGATCAACCTTGAGTGCTTCCACGTCGACCGGGATCTTGCCCACGCTCTGGACGGCGTCCACGTGCAGCAGGATCTTGCGGGAACGGCACAGCTCGCCGATGGCAGCGATGTCTTGCACCACCCCGATCTCGTTGTTGGCGTGCATGATGCTGACCAGGATGGTGTCATCACGCAGGGCGCCTTCGATCTGCTCCAGAGTGAACAGGCCATTGGGCATGGGCTCGAGGTAGGTCACCTCATAGCCTTCACGCTCCAGTTGGCGGCAGGTATCCAACACAGCTTTGTGCTCGGTCTTGGAGGTGACGATGTGCTTGCCCTTGCCGGCGTAGAAATGGGCGATGCCCTTGATGGCCAGGTTGTTTGACTCGGTCGCACCGGAGGTAAAGACGATCTCGCGCGGATCCGCGCCGATCAGCTCTGCCACTTGATTACGGGCCAGATCCACCGCCTCTTCGGCCTGCCAGCCGAAACGGTGGGAACGGGAGGCTGGGTTGCCGAACAGGCCGTCCATGGTGAGGCACTGCATCATTTTTTCTGCGACACGCGGGTCCACCGGACAGGTTGCCGAATAATCAAGGTAAATAGGCAGTTTCATCTTTTTCTCCGTTACGACGGGGTCACACAGCGACTCGTCGTGGAAAGCACGTTTATAGTTGGACTTTCAAGCTCACATCACCGCGTTCGGCCCGATCAACCAGGGACAACACGGTCTTCATTTGTTCATCTTGCTTGCCGGCGATACGGCGCACATCGGCCTGACCAACCAGCTCGGCCAAGGTGATATCCCCCAGGAAGCTGGAGATTCGTTCGCTCAGATCCCGCCACAAGGAGTGGGTCAGGCACTGGGTACCACCGTGGCAGCCCCCTTTGCCGAGGCACTTGGTCGCATCGACCGATTCATCGACCGCGGTGATCACCTGACCGACCGAGATCTCGCCAGGGGCCAGACCGAGGCGATAGCCGCCACCGGGGCCACGTACGCTGCTCACCAGACCATGCTTGCGCAGACGGGCAAACAGTTGTTCCAGATAGGACAAGGAGATGCCCTGGCGCTCTGAAATATCAGCCAGGGGCACGGGCCCCTGCTCTGCATGCAACGCCACGTCGAGCATGGCTGTCACCGCGTAACGTCCTTTTGAGGTCAGTCTCATATGCCTTACCGTCTTGCGAACCAATCAATATGTGGCATATGGTCACATACCCGACTAAATCAGTCAAGTATATGCTTGAGTAAATCAGTCGGGATTAATCTTGTGCCCTGGACTTCTGGACAGAGGTGAGAATGCCCCGCAAGATGTTCAACTCCACCGCTTCGGGTCTGGCCCGATTGAATAGACGACGCAGTTTGCTCATCACATGGCCTGGGTGGTCATCGGCAATGAATCCCGTCTTTTGCAACGTCTGCTCCAGATGCTGATAAAACCCTTCCAGTTGCTGGGCGCTGGGGTACTCGACCCGCTCATCCTCCGGCTCCTGGTTCTGTACTTCCAGCCAGCGCATCCGCACCTCGTAACAAAGGGTCTGCACTGCCATTGCCAGATTGAGGGAGCTGTATTCTGGATTGGCGGGAATGGCCACATGGAAGTGGCATTTTTGCAGTTCGTCATTGGTGAGGCCGGTGCGTTCACGGCCAAACACCAGCGCGACCGGGTGCTCCATGCCCTCGGCAACCAGCTTCTCGCCCGCTTCACGGGGATCCAGCATGGGCCAGCTCAAGGTGCGGGAACGGGCACTGGTGCCGATGACCAGACCACAGTCGGCAATGGCTTCATCCAGGGTCGGCACGATTCGGGCGCGAGCCAGGATATCGCTGGCCCCCGCCGCCAGGGCGACGGCCTCCTCATCAGGCTGGGCCTGGGGATCGACCAGCACCAGTTGAGTCAGCCCCATGGTCTTCATGGCCCGCGCCGCGGATCCCATGTTGCCGGTGTGAGAGGTGTTTACCAACACGATACGAATCTGATCCAACATGCCCAGTCAATCTTCAGTCAAAAATGGCGCGCAATTGTAACATAACCAATCGCTATTTTGGCACCGCTTCCGACCAGGCATTTCTGCACAAACAGGCAGATGATACATCCCCACCCTGCGTGGTCACGCTGACAGTGGGGTACTGCGGCTCAAGTTCACCTGTTCCGCAGCACTCGGGCAAGAAAACGGCTCAGCTCATTGTCGCGGCAGTGGGCACGTGCGTCACGCGGGCCCGCTCGATAAAGGTCGCCAGATCCATCAGGGGGTATTTCATCAATCCCAGCCCGTCCAGATCCAGGCTGTCCATCAGATTTTTCACCTCCAGGCCCAGCTCTGTATCCCCCTCTATCTTCAGCCGGCGCTGGAAGAAGAGGGAATCCGGGTCTTCACGGCGCCCGGCGATCAGAACAAGATCCTGGCTATTGCCGCTGAAACAGACATCGGCGTGCTCACACTTCCTCGCCACTACCAATTTGCCCTCCTGCTCGCTGATAAACCAGCATAGCCCCAGATCGCTGACTTCCACTTTCAGCCACTTGCCCGCAAGAAACGCAAATTCCCCCTCTTCGATGGCCTCCCGGAATACCCTGCCCAGCAGGGCCTCCATCAGGTTTTGTTGCAGCGGGAAGGGCACCAGCTTGAGGGGGTGGCGCAAGAGACGGGGTGCCTGTTCGACCAGGCGACGTTGCAGATGTTGAAACACGATAAACTCCCAGTTTTTTGCGCATTCAAGCACAGCCCCTTCGGCAAGATCCTGTTGAAAATCAAACTTGTGCCCACTTACCTCAAGAAGGGTAAAGCCACCTAAAGCTGCCTCAGGTCAAAAAGCGGGAGGGCAAGCATGAATACAATCGGGCCACTTTTGCATTTTTGCCCTCTCGGAGCGTACCCGATGGAATTACTCTGCCCGGCAGGCAGCCTGCCGGCACTGAAGACAGCCGTGGATAACGGGGCCGATGCGGTCTACATCGGCTTCAAGGATGACACCAATGCCCGCCACTTCGCCGGGCTCAACTTCACCGACAGCAAGCTGGAAAGAGCGGTTGACTATGTCCACCAGCATGGCCGCAAGCTGCACATCGCCATCAATACCTTTGCCCACCCGGGCTCCGATGCCCGTTGGAAGCAGGCCGTGGACAAAGGGGTGGCGCTCGGTGCCGATGCCCTGATCATCGCCGATCTCGCCGTGCTCGATTATGCCAGCCGCCGCCATCCCGACATGGAGCTGCATGTCTCGGTCCAGGCCAGCGCCACCAACGCCGCTGCCATCCGCTTCTACCAGCAGCACTTCAACGTCGGCCGGGTGGTGCTGCCGAGGGTGCTCTCCATGCATCAGGTCAGGCAGCTGGCCCGCGAGACCGACGTCGGCCTCGAGGTGTTCGCCTTCGGCAGCCTCTGCATCATGGCTGAGGGGCGCTGCTACCTCTCCTCCTACATGACCGGCGAGAGCCCCAACACCGTCGGCGCCTGTTCACCGGCCAAGTTCGTGCGCTGGGAAGAGACCCCGAGCGGCCTAGAATCCCGCCTCAACGAGGTGCTGATCGATCGTTACGGCCCGGGGGAAAATGCCGGCTACCCGACCCTGTGCAAGGGGCGCTTCGAGGTGGATGGCCAGACCTATCACGCGCTGGAGGAGCCCACCAGCCTCAACACCCTCGGCCTTCTGCCCGAGCTGTTCCAGACCGGCATCCAGTCGGTCAAGATCGAGGGACGCCAGCGCAGCCCCGCCTATGTGGAGCAGGTGACCCGGGTCTGGCGCGCCGCCATCGACGCCTATCAGGCCAACCCCGAGGCCTATCAGGTCAAGGCCGAGTGGGATGCCCAGCTCGCCCGCGTCTCCGAGGGGAGCCAGACCACCCTCGGTGCCTATCATCGCCAGTGGCAATAAGGAGCACTGCTCATGAAATTCTCTCTCGGCCCCCTGCTCTTCTACTGGCCCAAGGCCGACACCCAGGCCTTCTATCAGGCGGCCGCCGCCAGCCAGGCCGACATCATCTATCTGGGGGAAACCGTCTGCAGCAAGCGGCGCGAACTGAAAGCGGATGACTGGATTGCCCTCGCCCGTCAGGTGGCGGGCTCCGGCAAGCAGGCGGTACTCTCCACGCTGGCGCTGATCTCAGCTCCCTCCGAGCTCAAGGAGGTAAAGCGGCTGGTCGACAACGGCGAGCTGATGATCGAGGCCAACGATCTGGGGGCGGTCCAGCTCGCCAGTGAAGCCGGGCTGCCGTTCGTCTGCGGCCCCGCCATCAACGCCTACAACGCCGACGTGCTGCGCATGCTGCTTAAACAGGGGATGCAGCGCTGGGTGATGCCGGTGGAGCTCTCCCGCGACTGGCTGATGCAGCTCAATCAGGATCTGGGCAGGGAGCGCCAGCAGTTCGAGGTGGAGGTGTTCGCCTATGGTCATCTCCCGCTCGCCTACTCGGCACGCTGCTTCACCGCCCGCTCCCTCGACCGGCCCAAGGACAACTGCGAACTGGCCTGCATCGACTACCCCACCGGGCGACTTGCCAGCAGTCGCGAGGGGCAGAAGGTGTTCAACCTCAACGGCATCCAGACCCAGTCCGGTTACTGCTACAACCTGGGTAACGAGCTCAAGGGGATGGAGGGCCTGGTGGATGTGGTGCGCCTCTCGCCCGAAGACATGGAGACCCTGACGATGCTGGAGCGCTTCAAGGCCAACGAACAGGGGATGGCCCCCCTGCCCCTGCAGCAGGAGCGGGACTGCAACGGTTACTGGCGCCAGATCCCCGGCATGAGCCTGGTGGAGTAGCGGTACACCCCGTGTCACCAGACAGCAAAAAGGCCTCGTCAAGAGGCCTTTTTCATGGGGTTCAAACCCGTTTAGTCACGCTTTGCCGCTCTTGCCCTGGGCTCCGGGTGGCTGGGGCTTGCGCGCCATCAGTTCCAGCTCCAGCAAGGCATAGCGATGCTCGATGAAGTCATAGACGTTGTTGGCCAGCGCCAGCTTGAAGTAGCTGATGGCTTCCTTGCGGTTACCCTTGGCCAGCTCGAACTTGCCGAGGTAGAAGTAGGTCTCGCACAGGCGCTCGGCGAGCTCCCTGTTGTCCTTGACCCCTTTCACCACGTTGCTCATCAACTGGGTGGCATTGATGTCGCCCGTATAGAGGCGCACCAGATCCCAGTTCCAGGCGTCGTCGTCATACTTGTTGAGCCGCTCGCGCATCCGGCTCATGGCCGCCGGTCCGTTGAGCTTCTGCTCGGCCAGATAGAGCCAGATCACCCGATAAGGGTCTTCTGGTTGCGCCTCGTAGAAGCGCTTCATATCCGCCGCGGCAAGCTCGGGGCGATTGCCGTAATAGAGCGCGATTCCCCGGTTGAGATAGGCGTAGTCGTAATCCGGGGCGAGCTCCAGGGCGGAGTCGAACGCCTCATAGGCCTCGTCGTAGTTCTGCTGTTGAACCAGATAGACACCGATGAAGTTGTAGGCCTCGGCAAAATCCGGCTTCTCCCGCAGGGCGCGGTTGAAGTCGAGTCGCGCCAGGGAACGCAAGCCCACCCGGTCAAACACCACGGCACGCTCATAGAAGAGTTCTGCCCGCTGTTCGGTCGTCAATTCCATTTCACTGAGCATCTGCCCGAGTCGCGCCAACGCCAACTCGCTCTGGTAGGAGACCTGCAAGGGGGTCGCCAATACCAGTGAAGCGGGTTGCGGCTTGGGAACTTGAGGCGCTTTTACCTGACTGCTACTGCTGCAACCCCACAAGGGGAGCAACAACAGGATACCCGTGAGGTATCCAATCCCTATCCTGACGTTCAATGAACACTCCGACGCTTACGCTTGACCCCGCATATGGTAAAGATCACGGGGCCGTTTGTCATGTGGCGCAGCCCCTCTCCCTCAAATAAATCAGGATTCGACAGGGTATCCGGCATCGCTCCAGCCGCGAAAGCCTCCATCGACGCTGACGACCCGGGAATAACCCATCTTCTGCAGGTTATCCGCCACCAGGATGGAGCGAAATCCCCCACCACAATAGAGGTAGAGTTCGGTGTCGGGATCCGGATACCGGGTCTCGATGTCACGCTCTATCACCCCGCGCCCGAGATAGGTGGCCCCCGGCAGATGGCCCCTGGCCCACTCGCTCTCTTCGCGCACGTCGATCAGATGAAATGCTCGGCCCTCATCCTGCCAGCGCTTGATCTGATGCACATCGGTTTCCTGCACCTGCGGGCGGATGGCCTCTACCAGGGCCAGAAAACGGGGATTGTGTTGCATGGGCTTGCTCCTTGCTTTGGGTAATGGATGCTGGGTTGTGGGGAGCATCATGACTCACCCCGGCCACAAGAGAAAGGGCGCCTTGCGGCGCCCTTGTCTGTTACGGCAGGATCTCTTGCTGATCCGCGCCCTCTTTTTCCACCTGGGTCGGCAGCATGTGCTCCCGCTTGATCCCGAGGAACATGGCTGAGGCGCTCGCCACATAGATGGAGGAGTAGGTCCCGAAAGCCACCCCGATCACCATGGCGATGGAGAAACCGTGGATCAGAGGCCCGCCTTTGAGCAGCAGCGCCACCACCACCACGAAGGTCAACCCCGAGGTGATGATGGTCCGGCTCAGGGTCTCGGTCATGGAGAGATCCATGATCTCCGCGGTGTCCCCACGGCGTACCTTGCGGAAATTCTCCCGCACCCGGTCGAACACGACGATGGTGTCGTTCAGGGAGTACCCCACCAGCGTCATCAGCGCCGCCAGCACGGTCAGGTCGAACTCGTACTGGAAGTAGGCGAAGATGCCGAGGGTGATGATCACGTCGTGAGCCAGGGAGAGGATGCCCCCCGTGGCCAGACGCCACTCGAAGCGCACCGCCACGTAGATCAGGATACAGAGGATGGAGGCCAGCATGGCCAAGGCACCGTCGGTGGCCAGCTCGTCACCCACGGAGGGACCGACGAACTCGACACGCTTGAGCACGGCGCTCTCGTCGACCAGCTTGGCGGCCGCCAAGACCTCGTTGCCCTGCTGCTCGACCTTGACGCCCTCTTGCGGGGCCATGCGCACCAGCACATCACGGCTGGAGCCGAAGAACTGCAGGGTCGCCCCGTCAATCTTCTGCTGATCCAGCGCCTCGTGCATCTTGTCCAGGCTCACCGACTGCTGGAACCCCACCTCGATGGTGGTACCGCCGGTGAAGTCCAGCCCCCAGTTCAGGCCACGATCGTACAGAACGTAGAGGGCGAGCACCGTTACCAGAGCAGAGAGGACCATACCCAGCTTGGCGAAACGCATGAAGGGGATGGGCTTTTCAAAATGTAGAATTTGAAACATGTCTCTTCCTTAGATCGGCAGCTTGTCGATGCGCCGTCCACCCCAGGCCAGGTTGATGATGGCGCGGGATACCGTGATGGCAGTGAACATGGACGCAGTCAGGCCGATCCCGAGGGTCAGGGCGAAGCCCTTGATGGCACCGGTACCGATACCGAACAGGATCACGCAGGTGATGAGCGAGGTGACGTTGGAGTCGGCGATGGTGGAGAAGGCGCGGTCAAAGCCCAGGTGAATGGCTTGCTGCACCCCGCGACCATTGCGGATCTCTTCACGAATACGCTCGTAGATCAGTACGTTCGCATCCACCGCCATCCCCAGCGTCAACACGATACCGGCGATGCCCGGCAGGGTCATGGTGGCCCCCGGGATCATCGACATGATACCGACGATGAGCACCAGGTTCATGGTCAGCGCCAGATTGGCCACCCAGCCGAAGGCACGGTAGTAGATCCCCATGAAGAGCACGATCACCAGCATGGCCCAGCCGATGGCTTCCATCCCGCTGTCGATGTTCTGCTGACCCAGGCTCGGGCCTATGGTGCGCTCTTCGACGATCTGGATGGGGGCAATCAGGGCACCGGCACGCAGCAGCAGCGCCAGGTTGTGGGCTTCGTTGGCGTTGTCGATCCCGGTGATGCGGAACTGGCTACCCAGGCGAGACTGGATGGTGGCGACGTTGATCACCTCCTCCTGCTTGCGGAACTTGCGCTTGCCGTCCGGACCAGGCTGACCCACCGGCTTGTACTCGATGAAGACGGTCGCCATCCCCTTGCCAACGTTGTCCTTGGTAAAGTTGGCCATCTTGTTGCCACCCTGACCATCGAGCTTGATGTTGACCTGGGGACGGCTGTATTCATCGAAACCGGACTGGGCACCCACGATGTGGTCACCAGTCAGGATCACGCGCTTTTGCAGTACCACGGGACGACCGTTGCGATCGTTGTAGACCTTGGAGCTCGGCGGCACGCGGCCTGCGGCAGCGGCCTGGATATCGGCAGCCTCATCGACCATGTGGAACTCCAGGGTCGCGGTGGCACCCAGGATCTCCTTGGCACGGGCGGTGTCCTGGATCCCCGGCAACTCGACGATGATACGCTCACCGCCCTGCTGCTGGACCAGCGGCTCGGCCACACCCAGTTCGTTCACCCGGTTGCGGATGATGGTGATGTTCTGCTCGAGGGCATACTTCTTCACCTCTTTGACCTTGGCTTCGCTCAGACTGGCCAGCAGGATGAAGTCATCCCCTTTCTGGTCGGTGGTGAAGACAAGATCCGCATTCTGGCGACGCAGGAAGGAGAGTGCCTTGGCCTGATCGGCCTCGTCACGGAAGACCACCTGCACCTGATCCCCGACCCGGCGTACACCGGAGTAGCGGATCTTCTGGGTGCGCAGCTCGGCGCGGAAATCCTGCACCATCTGTTCCTGCTGCTTGGCCAGCGCTTCGGCCATGTCCACTTCCATCAGGAAGTGCACACCGCCCCGCAGGTCAAGACCGAGCTTCAGGGGCGCCGCGCCGATGGCCTCAAGCCAGGCGGGGGTGGACGGAGCCAGGTTGAGGGCGGTGATGAAATTGTCGCCCAGCTTGTTGGCCACGATGTCGCGCGCCTTGAGCTGGTCTTCGGTGTTGTTGAAACGGATCAGGATGAAGCCGTGCTCGAACGCCGCATGCTTGACCGGGATCTTCGCCTCGTCGAGGGTTTCCTTCACCTGATCGAGGGTTTCTAGTTTGACTTCGGCACCACGGCTGGCAGAGACCTGCAAGGCCGGGTCTTCGCCGTAAAGATTGGGGGCTGCATATAGAAAACCGATGGCGATCACGACGATCACCATCAGGTATTTCCACAGCGGATAGCGATTTAACACGCTGTGCTCCTCGGGAGATTAGAGGGACTGGATAGAACCCTTGGGCAGAACGGCAGAGACGAAGTCACGCTTGATGGTGACCTGGGTCTGATCGTTCAGGGCCAGCACAATGTAGTCGCTGTCGGCGGAAACCTTGGCGATCTTGCCGACCAGGCCACCGGAAGTGAGCACTTCGTCGCCCTTGGAGAGGGAGCTCATCAGATTGCGATGCTCCTTGGCACGCTTGGCCTGGGGACGGTAGATCATGAAGTAGAAGATGAGACCGAACACGGCCAGCATGATGATCATTTCCATGCCACCACCCTGTGCTGCCGGAGCCGCGCCTTCTGCATACGCCTTGGAGATAATGCTCATTTAACAACCTCTTATTGATGTAGATTTGAATACTAACTTATATGTCGTTGTTATTTCACGTCATTTTCAGCCAGTGGAGGCACAGGCTTCCCTTGCCGACGGTAAAACTCAGTTACAAAGTCGTCTAATTTACCCTGCTCGATCGCGTCCCGCAAACCCTGCATCACGCGCTGGTAATAACGCAGGTTGTGGATGGTATTCAGACGGGCACCGAGGATCTCGTTGCACTTGTCCAGATGGTACAGATAGCTGCGGGTGTAGTTCTTGCAGGTGTAGCAATCGCAGTCCGCATCCAGGGTGCTGGTGTCTTCCCGGTACTTGGCGTTGCGGATCTTGACCACCCCATCGGTGGTAAAGAGATGACCGTTGCGGGCGTTGCGGGTCGGCATCACGCAGTCGAACATGTCGATACCGCGGCGCACCCCTTCCACCAGATCCTCCGGCTTGCCCACCCCCATCAGGTAGCGCGGCTTGTCGGCCGGAATTTTCGGGCAGACATGGTCAAGGATGCGATGCATGTCCTCTTTGGGCTCACCCACGGCGAGACCGCCGACCGCGTAACCGTCGAAGCCGATCTCAAGGAGACCGTCCAGCGACACATCCCGCAGCGGTTCGTAGACAGAACCCTGGATGATGCCGAACAGGGCGTTCTTGTTGCCGAGCGCATCGAACTTGTCACGGGAGCGCTTGGCCCAGCGCAGGGACATCTCCATGGACTTGCGCGCTTCCTCGTAAGTGGCCGGGTACGGGGTGCACTCGTCGAAGATCATCACGATGTCGGAACCCAGATCGTACTGGATCTCCATGGACTTCTCGGGATCGAGGAAGATCTTCTCGCCGTTGATGGGATGACGGAAGTGCACCCCCTCCTCGGTGATCTTGCGGATGTGCCCCAGACTGAACACCTGGAAACCACCGGAGTCGGTCAGGATGGGCCCCTGCCAGTTCATGAAGTCGTGCAGATCGCCGTGGGCGCGCATCACTTCCTGACCCGGGCGCAACCAGAGGTGGAAGGTGTTGCCAAGCAGGATCTGGGCACCGGTCTCACGCACCTCTTCTGGGGTCATCCCCTTGACGGTGCCGTAGGTGCCGACCGGCATGAAGGCCGGGGTCTGGACCACGCCACGCTCGAACACCAGTTGACCGCGACGGGCACGCCCATCGGTGGTTTTCAATTCAAATTTCATTGCTACCTCTATTCAGTCAGAGAAACAGTCTGACAACAAAGGGCCCGAGGGGCCTGGTAATATGAAGCCGGCCGGCATACTGACAAGCAGAGCCTGAACGACTTCTGAAGGGCAAGGCTTAACCCTGCACCCGGCGACGGGTGACGAACATGGCGTCCCCGTAGCTGAAGAAACGGTACTGTCCCGCCACGGCGGCCTGATAGGCGGCCATCACGTTGTCATAGCCGGCAAAGGCGCTGACCAGCATGATCAGGGTGGATTCGGGCAGGTGGAAGTTGGTGATCATGGCATCGACCACCTGGAACTCGTAACCGGGGAAGATGAAGATGTCGGTGTCATCGAAGAAGGGTGCCAGCGGCTTGCCCTGGGCCAGGGTCGCCTTGGCTGCGCTCTCGAGGGATCGTACCGACGTGGTCCCCACCGCAACCACACGACCGCCGCGGGCGCGGGTCGCCGCGATGGCATCCACCACCTCCTGGGGCACTTCGGCGTATTCCGAGTGCATGTGGTGATCTTCAATCTTGTCGACGCGCACCGGCTGGAAGGTGCCCGCCCCCACGTGCAGGGTCACGAAGGCCATCTCCACGCCCTTGGCACGGATCTGCTCGAGCAACGGCTCGTCGAAGTGCAGACCGGCAGTCGGCGCCGCCACGGCACCCGGCTTCTGGTTGTAGACGGTCTGGTAGCGCTCCTTGTCGGCATCCTCGTCGGGACGGTCGATGTAAGGGGGCAGCGGCATATGGCCGATGGCATCCAGAATGGTCAGCACAGGGCGCGGGTCCAGGAAGTGGATCTCGAACAGAGCGTCGTGGCGGGCACGCATCTCGGCCTCGACGGGCACGCCGTCGGCACCGCCATCCAGAAGGAGGCGGGTACCTGGCTTGGGGGACTTGGACGAGCGGACGTGCGCCAGCACGCTGTGCTCGTCCAGAATGCGCTCCACCAGCACCTCCAGCTTGCCGCCGCTGGCCTTCTGGCCAAACATGCGGGCCGGAATGACCCGGGTATTGTTGAACACCAGCAGATCGCCGGGGTTGAGCTGGTCAAGCACATCGACAAAATGACCGTGGCGCAGGGCGCCGGTTTGACCATCGAGCTGCAGCAGGCGGCTGGCGGTACGCTCCGCCATGGGATAGCGGGCAATCAGCTCGTCTGGCAGATCAAAATGAAAATCGGATACTTGCATCTTTCACCTCGGGGGAATCGGCGGCTAGTCTAGTTATCCCCCTCTTCCAAGGCAACCCAAAAGACTAAAAACCCAAGGAAGACAAGGGATAGCGGGCCATTTTGTGAGGCTGGGCCCGTTAAAAAACCTTTAAGGTTTTGTATTGACCCCGATCATGTTCTGGCGACGGGGGCTGGGCTAGGGTGGAAGCAGACACACAAGGAGGCCCACCATGATGACCCTCTCCGAGATCATGACTGAACACCCCTTTACCCTGGGTCCGGAAAACAGCGTCAAGCAGGCGATGGAGCTGATGCAGCAGGAGCGGATCCGTCACGTTCCCATCGTCGATGAACACCAGCATCTGCTTGGTCTGGTCACCCTCTCGGACATCCTGGCCACCCGTGAATCCAAGCTGCTGCTGATCAACCCCGAGCGGGAGGCAGAGTTCACCGACAGCGTCCAGCTCGACGAGATCATGACTCGTCAGGTGGCGAGCGTGGATCCCCACGCCGGCATCAAGGAGGCGGCCCTGTATCTGCAGCGCCACAAATATGGCTGTCTGCCGGTACTCAAGGGGCGCAAGCTGGTTGGCATCGTCACCGAGTCGGACTTCATCGCCGTGGCCATCAATCTGCTGGAGCTGATGGAGGAGCAGGAGCCCCCAACCGACTTTTGATCTTAAAATTCTGTAATTAAATTACAATAAAAGCGTTTTCAGCCTAATTTAACGGCTATTCGAGTGAAACACTTTCAGTTTGACTGTAAAATTACACCACAAAACTTGCGTTGTGACATTCATCACACTATGATGCCCACCATGCAATGGTTGCCGAAGAGGAGATGAGGATTGTGCACCCGCCATCTTCTCTTCATATGTCTGCAAGTTTGCACACCCCGTAGTTAGTCTTTGCTGTAAAGCATATTTATCGCCATTCCTTGTTTGATGACCCGGCCCTGTCTGTGCGACCGCGCCGGGATTTTTTTTATCCCTCTTTTTTCTACTGCGCCGCCTCGTCTGCCCCTTCTCTGCTCACGCAATGAAAACAAATCCGGCCCAGCCCTTGAAAATGTGACATGCAGGACAGAAATTGAACTTCGACAATGAGTTATCTCCGAAGGCCTGAGATATTCATGTTAGGTACAGTTGTGATGGTCTATCTAATAAATAGATTTATGTGATTCAAAATTGTGGCTTTGACCGATTAGAAAAAGTCACTATGATGACTCCATCGAAAGTTAAGCGCCTCGTCTGGCACGACTCTTCAACACCAGACAGGCATATGTACATCACCAAGGAGCAAATACATGTCTACCTACATCAACACTGAAATCAAGCCGTTCAACGCCACCGCCTACCACAATGGCAAATTCGTTCAGGTGTCTGACGCTGACCTGAAAGGCAAGTGGTCCGTGGTGTTCTTCTACCCGGCTGATTTCACCTTCGTCTGCCCGACCGAGCTGGGCGACCTGGCCGACAACTACGCCGAATTCCAGAAGCTGGGCGTCGAGATCTACGCCGTCTCCACCGACACCCACTTCACCCACAAGGCCTGGCACGACACTTCTGACACCATCCAGAAGATCCAGTACCCGATGATCGGCGACCCCACCGGCACCATCACTCGCAACTTCGGCGTGATGATCGAAGAAGCTGGCCTGGCTGACCGCGGTACCTTCGTCATCGACCCGCAAGGCGTCATCCAGATCGTTGAAATCAACGCTGGCGGCATCGGCCGTGACGCACTGGAACTGCTGCGCAAGGTCAAGGCTGCCCAGTACGTTGCTTCCCACCCGGGTGAAGTGTGCCCGGCCAAGTGGAAAGAAGGCGACGCCACCCTGGCCCCGTCCCTGGATCTGGTAGGCAAAATCTAAGCCTCCCCGCTCTGAAGACCGGCCCGTTCAAGGGCCGGTCTTGTTTACGGCCCTCAGAAAATGCGCCGGTCTGCTGTGTGGACCTCTGTTTTCTGTACCCGGTCATCGTGCCGACCCGCATTCAGCAAGAAGGAATTCGACCATGTTAGATACCAACCTCAAACAACAACTCAACGGTTACTTGCAGTACATCGTCAATCCCATCGAGATCAGCGTGTCCGGCAATGACAGCGACAAATCCGCCGAACTCCTGGCATTGGCCAGCGAGATAGCCGAGATGTCCCCCAAAATTTCCCTGACCGATGGCACCAATGCCCGCAAGCCTTCCATGAGCATCGCGCCCCAGGGCCAGGCCCCGCGCGTGCACTTTGCCGGCATTCCCATGGGTCATGAATTCACCTCCCTGGTGCTCGCCCTGCTGCAAAGCGGCGGTCACCCCTCCAAGGCCGATCCGGCCGTGCTGGAGCAGGTGAAGAACCTCAAGGGCGAGTTCCACTTCGAGACCTATATTTCCCTCTCCTGCCACAACTGTCCGGACGTGGTACAGGCCCTGAACCTGATGTCCACCCTGAACCCCGGCATCACCCACACCATGATCGACGGTGCCCTGTTCCAGGATGAGGTGAACGAGCGTCAAATCATGGCGGTCCCGAACGTCTACCTGAACGGTCAGCCGTTCAGCCAGGGCCGCATTTCGCTGGAAGAGATCGTCGCCAAACTCGACACCGGCGCTGCCGAGCGCAAGGCGCAAGAGCTGAGCGAAAAAGCGCCTTATGACGTGCTGGTGGTGGGCGGTGGCCCGGCCGGCGCCGCCGCGGCCATCTATGCCGCCCGCAAAGGCATTCGCACTGCCATTGTCGCTGAACGTTTCGGTGGCCAGGTGATGGACACCGTCGGCATCGAGAACTTCATCTCCGTGCCCTACACCGAGGGCCCCAAGCTGGCCGCCAGCCTGGAGCAGCACGTCAAGCAGTACGGCGTGGAAGTGATCACCGAGCAGCGTGCCGCCGCCATCAGCAAGGATGGTTACGTCAACGTGGACCTCGCCTCCGGTGCCACCTTGAAGAGCCGCGCCGTGATCCTGGCGACCGGTGCCCGCTGGCGCGACCTGAACGTGCCGGGTGAACTCGAGTACCGTACCAAGGGTGTGGCCTACTGCCCCCACTGTGACGGCCCCTTCTTCAAGGGCAAGCGCGTGGCGGTGATCGGTGGCGGCAACTCCGGCATCGAGGCGGCCATCGATCTGGCCGGCATCGTCGAGCACGTCACCGTGGTGGAGTTCGCCGATACCCTGCGTGCCGACGACGTGCTGCAGAAGAAGGCCCGTTCCATGGGCAATATCGACATCATCATGAGCGCCCGCACCACCGAAGTGATCGGCGACGGCAGCAAGGTGGTGGGCATGGACTACGAAGATCGCACTACCGGCGAGATCAAGCATCTGGCGGTGGCCGGCATCTTCGTCCAGATCGGTCTGGTGCCGAACACCGAGTTCCTCAAGGGGAGCGAAGTGGCCCTGACCCGCTTTGGCGAAATCGAGATCGACACCAAGGGTGCCACCTCCCTGCCCGGCGTCTATGCCGCAGGGGATGCCACCACGGTACCGTTCAAGCAGATCATCATTTCCATGGGGGCAGGTGCCACCGCCGCCCTGGGTGCGTTTGATTACCTCATTCGCAACCCGGCGCCGGAAGCACAAGCTACCCAGGCCGATGCCGTGACCGCCTGATAACCGCCCAACAAAAAACCGACTCCCTGGAGTCGGTTTTTTTATCCCTGTCGTTGGGTCGGCAGCCTTCAACGTCCTTGCGGCGCGTCCCTCTCCTGCCCCTCTTCACTCACCGCTCTCTCTTCTGCGTCAGGCGCGGCATAGCTCGCCGGCACTGTCTCCCCTTCCAGATCTGTTCTTGGCTCCAGCTCCGCCGTCATGGGGGTGTTGGGGGGCACCGGCATGAAGACCTGGTGCTCCGTCAGCGGAATGGGGGCTCGCTTACGCCTGCGCCAGCCGAGATAGGCCGACAGCAGCAGACCGCACAGGGCAAAGTAGACGAACAAGCCTTCTGGCCCAACTTGCACCATGACGAAGGGGGCCAGCAGGGGCCCTATCATGGCCCCCAGGCTGTAGGCAAGCAGCAGCCCCTGGTTTGCCCCCAGCACCTGATCCGGGCGCAGTTCATCGCAAGCATGGCTGAGGCTCAAGGGATAGATGGAGAACGCCATGCCCCCCAGCAGGAAGACAAGAGTCCCCTCGACTGGCTCGCGCCAGGGCTCCGGCAGCAGCACCATCAGCAACGCGATCAGGGTCAGCAGGGCGCAGAGCAGCAGGATCACCAACCGTCTGTCGTAACGATCAGATGCACGCCCGATGGGATATTGCAGACACATCCCCCCCAGGATCACCAGCGCCATCATGTCCGCCACCTGGGAGAGGGAGGCGCCGCTGTCGGTGAAATAGAGCGGCAACAGCCCATAGATGGCCCCGAGGATGAGGCCCGAGGTAAAGCTGCTGCCCATCCCCGCCGGAGTGAGGCGCACCAGCTCCAGCACTCCCACCGGCTGGGGTGCCACCATGGCCGGCGTCGCCACTCGGGAGAGCGCCAGAGGCACCACGGAGAGAGTCGCCGCCATGGCGCACAGGGCGAACGGCGTCAGCACCATGGGGTCCACCTGCTTGAGCAGCAGCTGGCCCAGGGCAAGTGAACCGTACAGCAGGATCATGTAGAGGGACATCAACCGCCCCCGGTTCGCCGGGGTGCTTGAGACCAGCATCCAGGACTCCAGCACCACGAACAGGCCGCCGGTGGCAAACCCCCCGATCAGCCGCAGCGCCGCCCAGGTGACAGGCTCCACCACCATGCCGTGCAGCAGAAACAGAAAACAGAGCAGGGAGGCATAAGCCGCATAGGCCCGGATATGCCCCACCCGGATGATGAGGCGGGCATTGATGAAGGTCCCCAGCACCAGGCCGCCGAAATAGGCAGCCGACACCAGACCGATGGCCTGGGCGGACACCTGCTCGGCGGAGAGACGCACCGTCAGCAGGGTATTGAACAGACCGTGACCCAGAATGAAGATCACCAGACTGGTCAGGGGGGACAGCAACCTTGTCAGTGCCATGGAGCCTCCTCGCAACAAAAGGGTCATGGTAGCCCCTGCCTCCCGCCCCCTTCAACCCGAATGCACTCCCCCTGCGGGGCTATGCTTGACGGGAACCCCACATGGTGAATCGCCCCGGCTTCTCTAGACACTTTTGAGCCGTTCGAAATATTGCTTTTCACACTCTACTGGCGATAGCCCATTGTTGAAACTGTGCCGACGCTTGGGGTTGTAAAACATTTCAATGTAATCGAACACATCCTGCCGGGCCTCCTCCCGATCTGCATAGGTTTTACGTCGGATCCGCTCGCGTTTGAGGAGTTGGAAGAAACTCTCCGCCACCGCGTTATCATGGCAATTGCCACGTCTGCTCATGCTGGCCTTGAGCCGGTGCTCCCGCAAAAAATCCTGCCAGTCATAGCTGCTAAACTGGCTCCCTTGGTCAGAATGAACCAGCACTTCCTGCTCGGGTCGCCGTCGCCACACTGCCATCAGTAACGCGCTGATGGCCAACTCTCGGTCGATCCGTGGCCCCATTGACCAACCAATGACTTGTCGTGAAAACAAATCCAATACCGCGGCCAGATAGAGCCAGCCTTCATGGGTTCGAATATAAGTGATGTCCGTTACCCAGACCTTATTTGGCTCAGTCACATCGAACTGGCGTTCAAGATGATTCGGTGCAACCACCGTTGGCCGGCCACCATAATGACCGGGACGGCGACGATAACCGGTTTGTGAACGCAAACCTTCATGACGCATTAATCGCGCCACCCGGTGTTTCCCACAGGTCTCGCCCATCTCTCGCAGGTCATCCCGGATCTTGCGATAGCCATAGACGCCCCCGCTTTCTAGCCAACATTGCTTGATCTGGCCCAGGAGGCGTTGGTCTTCAAGTGCGCGGGCAGATAAAGGCTGGTGCTGCCAGGCGTAATAACCGCTCGGGTGGACATTCATCATCCGACACAGTCGGCGGATGGGATGTGTGGACGCGTGCACCCGGATGAAGGCGTACCTTACCCTGACAGCTTGGCAAAGTACGCGGCGGCCTTTTTTAAGATATCTCGCTCATCGGTGACGCGGCGCAGTTCAGCCTTGAGGCGCCGAATTTCGGCTTGCTGGCTGGAGTCATGCTGTTGCTGCACGGCGGGCTGGCTGTAGCGCCTGATCCAGGCGTAAAGACTGTGGCTGGAAACACCAAGTCGCTCAGCGACCTCTGCCACTGGGTAATGGCGCTCAGTCACCTGCTTGACGGCGGCCAGTTTGAATTCTTCCGTGTAACGTTGCTGCTTGCTCATAACACCTCCTGATTGACCTCAGTTTGAGGCTCTTGAGGTGTCTAGGAAAGTAGGGGCGATTCA
>NZ_JBFODR010000003.1:0-36279 GCF_040908425.1 Aeromonas sp. R2-1 | reverse complement strand
AGAGCGTCACGCTTATCGCGTTGAGGAGGCGCATCTTACGCTCCTCACTTCGAAAGTCAAGCGGTTGTTTTCGCTTTTCTTTCGGCGCCCACTTCCTAAGGAGGCTGGCTCATCAGGTTGGCGTGGTCCGCCGTGCTGGTAGGGGCGCATTATAGGGAGCCGCGCCGTGATGACAAGAGCTTTTTGTAAAAATACGCTCGTTTGCTGAAAAAGCAGGCTAAACCCCATGAAATGAGAGTTTACCCCAGTTTCATGCCGATTTTTTGTTCATACCGTCAGTCTGGGCCTGAATGTAGTTGACCCAGCTGGTCGCCCTGTCTTGCCAGTTGTTCTGCTGTTGCAGCTCGCGAGCCAACACCAGCGCCTGAGCATATTGTTCTTTATTGAGGTGTGCCTGCACCAGAAGGGCCTTGGCTCTGTTGCCCTGCTCTCCCTTCACTGACTTGATGGCCGCGAGCTGGGTCATGGCGGCATCCGTCTTGCCCTGTTGCAGCAGCAGTTCGGCGGCACGCATGGCGGCCTTGGGGTGAGCATGTTCCCGGGCAAGCAGCTGCCAGCTGTCCACAGCCTTCGGCCACTCACGTGCCCCTTCCCACAACTGGGCCAGCAATTGGCGATTCTCGGCGCTCTGCTTCATCTGTCCCTTGGCCATGGCAGACTCCAGCAGACGCGCACCGCGATAGGGCAGTCCCTGCCAGGCATACAGGCGGATTAGCTGGTTGCGGGCGGCGGCATCATCCATCAGTTGACGGTCGATGGCAGTTTGCAGCAGTGCAAGCGCTCGATCACCACGCTTGGCGGAGAGATTGAGCGACACAGCCTGCTGCCACCACTTGCTCTCTTTCGGCTCGCGGCGGATCAACTCTTCGGCCTGATCCGCAGCCACGCCGTAACGCTGCAATGCAGTGAGGGAGGAGAGGCGGATGATGGCTGCCTGCTTCTGCCAGCTTTTCTTCAACAGTTGTTCACTCTGGCTGGCTGCCTCGCCGTACTGCTTGTTGTGGTAATAGAGGCCAGCCAAGCGCAGACGCAAGGCATCGTCAGCCTTGATGGCCAATGCGGCCTTGTAGCTGGCGATGGCGCCGGGCCAGTTGGATTGCTGGGCCTGGATATCCCCTCGCAGACGCAACAACTGAAGTCGTTGCTGCTCTGGCCACTCTTTATAGGCAAGAGCCTGCTCCACGTAGCGACTCGCCTGTGCGGTCTGCTGCAGGTTGGCGGCCAGAGAGGCCTGTAACTGCGCCAGCCAGGCGTGCTCAGCCTCGGAACCGGGTTTGAGCACAGCCGCCTTGCTCTGGGCCTGTTGCCACTGGCCGGATTGATAGAGCTTCATCACGGGCTCCAGCTGGCGGGAGAAATGAGGGCTCACCTCCATCGCCAGACAGGCTTGGCTGACCAGGGCCAGCAGACAGATCCAGATCCGCAACATGGTTATGACTCCAATTTGAATTTGAGCGTGATGACTTGCACCAGTTTGTCGGTGGCGCCCGGCCTCGGCTGATAGCGCCACTTGTTGATCGCCTGAATGGCCGCTCGCTCGAACTGACGCTTCGGCTTCGCCTCGACCACCTCCACATCCTGTACCCGGCCGTCGGCATCGACGCTGAAACGCAAGGTCACGGACCCCTCGATGCCGGCCTGCTGGGCCCGGTAGGGATAAACAGGCTCAACCCGTTGCAGCGGCATCAGCATGTCGCCGGCACCGATCCCGGTACCCTGCTGCTGACCATGGAAATTGCCGCTCGCGACCGGAGTGGGACTGGTCGCCACGCCAGGGGCAGAGACCTGTACCGCACTCAGGGTCGAGACTAGGTCCAGGCTCGGCTGTACCGAAGGCAACGGGGCCGCCGCCGGCATGGGCAGTGGCGTCGAAGCCAGCGCGGCAGGCGGCTCCGGCAGGGGTTCCGGCTCCTGGGGTACCGGCCGCTCACGCACCTGTACCTCGGTCACCTCGTTCTGCATGTTGATGACGATGGATTTTTGCTCTGTGGTCGCCTTCTCCCCTCCGGGCGGCTCCACCAGGGTGGCCATGAACAACAGGATGCCCAGACTGAGGGCGATCCCCAGTCCCAGGCTCATCAACTTGTGTTTCATTTCGGTGCCACCGCCACGGCGATGTTGGCGATGCCTGCCGCCTTGGCTTCATCCATCACCCGCACCACCTTGCCGTGGGGTACCCGTTCATCGGCCTGGATCACCAGGCTTGCCTCGGGCTGCTCCGCCAACAGTCGGACGAGGGTGGCCTGCACCCGCTCCACATCCACCTGTTTGCGGTCGAGGAAGATCTGCCCCTGAGCGCCGATCGCCAGCATGATGCTGGACGATTTCTGCGCCTTGGCCTGGCTGGCCTGAGGTCTGTGTACCTCAAGCCCGGCTTCGCGCACGAAGGAGGTGGTCACGATGAAGAAGATCAGCATGATGAAGACGATATCCAGCATGGGGGTCATGTCGATCTGTACTTCATCGCGCTGGCGTTTGGATTGCCGTCTCATTGCATTACCTTCTCTTCTCGCAGGCCGTCCCGGGTCTTGGCCAGCGCACGCTTGGCCTGACTCTCGAGCCGGCTCAGTAACAACACGCCGGAGAGGGCCACCACCATGCCTGCCATGGTGGGGATGGTGGCGCGGGAGATCCCGCCCGCCATGCTCTCCGGGTTAAAGCGGTTGGCCGCAGCCAGCGCATCGAATACGCCTATCATGCCGGTCACTGTACCCAGCAATCCCAGCATGGGGCAGAGCACCACCAGGGTGCGGATGAAGATCAGATGACGGTTGAGCGCCAGCTCCACTTCTGCCAGCCAGCGCCCGCGAATCGCGCGAGCGTGCCAGCTGTGACGCTCGCGACGCGCCTGCCAGCGGCCCAGCAGCTCACGCTGCAACGGTGCAAACCCCAGGTTGAGGTAGAGCAGCCGCTCGATCATCAGAATCCACATCAGCACCAGCAAGGCCAGAATGACCCAGAGCACCGGGCCGCCACGGCCCATGAAGCTCTGCAACTGCTGCCAGATGTCGAGCATCATGCTACCCGCTCCACCCTGTCACCATTGCTTTCGGCCCGCTCGGCCAGGATCCCGGCCACCTGCTGTTCCAGCACGTTGGAGAGCTCGGTGAAACGGGACTGCAACAGGCTGTGGGCCAGGATCAGCGGAATGGCCGCTACCAGACCCTGCACCGTGGTGACCAGAGCCATGGAGATGCCGCCCGCCATGATCTTGGGATCGCCGGTACCGAACTGGGTGATGGCCTGGAAGGTGCCGATCATACCGGTCACTGTCCCGAGCAGACCCAGCATGGGGGCGATGGCCGCGATCACCTTGACCATGCCGATGCCGCGCTCCAGGCGAGGGGTCTCCTGCAGGATCGCCTCATCCAGACGCAGTTCGAGGGTCTCCATGCTCAGTTCTGGATGCTTGTCAGCCACCGTCAGCACCCGGCCGAGGGCGTTGTCGGCATGATATTCACCGCTCTTGAGCTGGCGACGAACCCGACCCAGTTCGCGAGAGAGGCTCCACAGCCGTACTCCAGCGATCCCCAGGCCGATGGCTGCCAGCAGCACGATGATGGCGCCGACCTGGCCTCCCTGCTGGACTTGCTGCCAGAAGGTGGGCGCCTGAGCCAGCATATCGAGCAGAACACCGTGGGAGGGATCCAGCGGCAACGCTTCTCCCTCCTGACCCTGATAAGCGGCCACAGCGGAAAGTACGCTGCCTGGCAGGCCCAGCACCGGACTCAGGCCTTCGGCCCCCGGTTGCAAGAAACCAGCATCGCCCAGCAGGGCGAAGCTGCCGATCCGGGTCAACGTCTGCTCGCTGGCAACGCCCTGGGCATCAAGCACCTTGCCGTTGAACTGGGCAACCCGGCCCGATTCGCGGATCTCCTGCAGCAAGGTGGCTGGCAGCAGGGCAAGGGCGGCGCGATCAGGCACCTGTTTATCCTGTGCCATGGTTTTCAGCGGGGCGAGGCGATCAGGATACTGGCCCTCGACGGCGGATTCGCTCAGCAGCTTGACCGCATCGCTGGCCCCCTGACGGGTGACCGCAAAGATCTCGTTCATGTCGCCGGAGGCTTGCTCCCACTGGGTATTGAGCTCCACCAGCTGCTTTTCATTGGCCGCGAACTGGCTGGCCAGCGCCTTGCTCAGGCGCTGGGCCTCGGCCAGCTTGGTACGGGCAGTGCTCAGCTCCCTGGAGACAGACGCCAGATCCTGCTGAGCCTTCTGTTCACGGGCCTGTTCCTGCTGCTGCCAGGCTTCCTCGGCCACGGCGGCTGTGGTGCCCAGAGAGAGGGCGAGGGCAAGGGGTAACCACTTCATGGTGACGCTCATGATTGGGCCTCCTGACCACGGCTGACGGAAAGGGGGACATTCAACAACTGGGGAACTTTCTTGTCGGCAGCCATTTCCAACGCCTCGGCGATGGGGGAGAGCCACTGGCCGTCGAGGGCTTGCCATTGCTTGCTCTGCGCAGACCAGCGCCACGCCTGGGAGCGATCGGCGGTCATCGCCAGCAGGGAGACCCGGCCCAGAGCCAGCACGTCGACCCGGCGCGGTGCGCCATCCAGCACCAGCTCGGCGGAATAATGGTCCAGTCTGCTGCCGTATTCGGCTTCAATCTGATAGGCCTGCAATAGCTGGTGGAACTTCTCCGCCTCGCTCACATCGGCTCTGGCCAGCGTCGCTTTCAAGGCAGCAACCCGCGCCAGACGATCCTCCCTGCGCAGCGGGATGTCATCCTGTACCAGCTGTTCCAGATCGGCTTGCATCTGCAGCATCAGGGGGACAAGCCCCTGTCTGGTCTCCTGTACCGCCTCCAACTGCTGGTTCAGCTTGCCCAGCTCGTTTTGCTGATCGGCCACCAGAGACTGCATGTAGCGGTTGTAGGCTTCCAGATCCCGCAGTTGAAGTTGGGCATTTTGCAGCTCAATCCTGGCGGCGACGGCGCCATCGGCGGCTTTCTCCACACGCAGCTGGGAGGCTTTCCCGTCGGCGATACTGTTCTTCAATGCTGGCGCAACAACCTCGTCGGCGGACACGACGCAATGAACGGCCATGGGTAACAAGGCCAGACCCCAAAACTTGTTCATGATATAAATCTTAACAATGATAACTATTCTCATTGTCTCAAAGAGTAGGGTCACTGGCAATCAGATGATTTTCTTGGCCTCTGGCCGAAAAAACAGGATACTTTTTAGACAAGTACGGGAATAACTGGCGTTGGTAGTCGCAACACCATTTTAAATAACTAAAAAATGTCTTTTCGATCAGCAAGATAAGTGATCGAAAAAGGAGACTTACATGTTTAACGATGCGATCTGGGAACACATAGATCGGTTCACCAAGGCGAAGAAGACCAGCGAGATCCAGCAACAACTGGAGCGCTTCAGTCATCAAATGGGGTTTGATTACTTCCGTTTGCTGATTATTTTCCCCATCAGCATGCAGAAATCCCATGTGGCCTTGTTCAACAACTGCCCCACCAGCTGGTTTGATGCCTATTCGGAACGGCACTACCTGACCCAGGATCCGGTCGTCTTCCTGGGGCTGAAGCAGACCCAGCCCATCTTCTGGAACAAGCTCGATTGTGATGCCCCCTGGTTGCCCAGCGCCAGCAGGGAGGTGATGAACCTCGCCGCCGACTTCGGGGTGAGGAACGGCGTCTCCTTCCCGCTGCACACGCCGCAGGGGGAACACGGCATCCTCTCTTTCATCAGCAAGGAGAAGTCCAATTCCGATCTGATGTTTGAAAACGTTCCCCTGCTGTCATTCTGCGCCAGCTACATCTTCAACTCGGCCCTGACCCTCATCAAGGCCAGGCCAGACCTGATGAAATACCTGGCCGAGCTGTCGGATCGGGAGAAGGAGTGCCTGTTCTGGGCCAGCGAGGGCAAGACCTCCTGGGAGATCGCCACCATCCTCGGCATCAGCGAGCGAACCGTGAACTTCCACCTCAATCAGGTCACCAACAAGACGGACTCGCGCAACCGCAACCAGGCGATCGCCAAGAGCATCTCCAGCGGCATCATTGTGCCTTCCCTGGACGACGTGACCATCACCAACCTGCGGCTGTCGTAGCCTGTTTTGCCAAAACAAAAAGAGCCGCAATGCGGCTCTTTTTTCATTTCCGGCGACGGCTTATTCCACAGTCACGGATTTGGCCAGGTTGCGCGGTTGATCCACGTCGGTGCCCTTGATGAGGGCGACGTGGTAGGAAAGCAGCTGCAACGGCACGGTATAGACGATCGGCGCGATCATCTCTTCCACGTGGTTCAGGCTCATCACCCGCATGGTCTCGTCGCTCTTGAAACCGGCGTCCGCATCGGCGAACACATAGAGGATACCGCCACGGGCACGCACCTCTTCCACGTTGGACTTGAGCTTCTCCAGCAGATCGTTGTTCGGCGCCACGACGATGATGGGCATCTCGGCATCGATCAGCGCCAGCGGGCCATGCTTCAACTCACCGGCGGCATAGGCCTCGGCGTGGATGTAGGAGATTTCCTTGAGTTTGAGCGCCCCTTCCATGGCGATGGGGTACTGGCTGCCACGACCGAGGAACAGGCTATGGTGCTTGTCGGCAAACTCTTCGGCCAGAGTCTCGATCTGCTTGGCCAAGGCCAGGCTCTCCTTGATGCGTACAGGCAAGGCTTGCAGCGCCTTGACCAGTTCGGCCTCGGCGGCGGCGCTCAGGTTGCCACGGCAGTGACCGACTGAGGCCACCAGCATCAGCAGACCAGCCAGCTGGGTGGTGAACGCCTTGGTGGACGCCACCCCGATCTCGGCACCAGCCCGGGTCATGAAGGCCAGATCCGATTCACGCACCAGGGAGGAGCCCGGTACGTTGCAGATGGCCAGGGAGCTCATGTAACCGGATTCCTTGGCCAGACGCAGGGCGGCCAGGGTATCGGCGGTTTCTCCGCTCTGGGAAAGAGTCACCAGCAGGCTGTTGGGGCGCACCACCGACTTGCGGTAGCGGAACTCGGAGGCGATCTCCACGTCGCAGGAGACGCCGGCGATCTCTTCGAACCAGTATCGGGCCACCATGCCGGAGTTGTAGGAGGTGCCGCAGGCGACGATCTGGACGTGCTCGACCTTGTCGAAGATGGCGCGGGCGCCGTTGCCGAAGGACTCGACCACCACGTGATCGCTGCCCAGGCGGCCTTCCAGGGTATTGGTGATGGCCTTGGGCTGCTCGTAGATCTCCTTGAGCATGTAGTGGCGGTATTCACCCTTGTCACCGGCATCGTGGGACAGCTCGGACTCCAGCTCCTCGCGCACCACGGCCTCGCCGTGGGTATCGAAGATGTGCACGTCGCGGCGGGTCACTTCGGCCACATCGCCCTCTTCCAGGAAGATGAAGCGGCGGGTCACCGGCAGCAGGGCCATCTGGTCGGAAGCGATGAAGTTCTCGCCGATGCCGCGGCCGATCACCAGGGGGGAGCCGGAACGGGCCACCACCACGCGGCTGTCGTCACGGCTGTCCATCACCACGGTGCCGTAGGCGCCGCGCAGTTGCTTCACCGCGACCTGCATGGCCGCCAGCAGGCTGGGGGCGGATTTCAGCTCGTGGTGCACCAGGTGGGCGATCACTTCGGTGTCGGTGTCGGAGCTGAACACATAGCCCAGCGCCTTCAACTCTTCCCGCAGCTCTTCGTGGTTCTCGATGATACCGTTGTGCACCACCACGATATGCTCGGAGACATGGGGGTGAGCATTGCGCTCGGACGGCTCGCCATGGGTAGCCCAGCGGGTGTGGGCAATGCCGGTACCACCGTGGACGGACTGCTCCTCCAAAGCCTTGGCCAGTTCGGCCACCTTGCCAAGGCGACGCACCCGCTGCAGCGGCTGGTTGGCGCTGAACACGGCAACACCGGCCGAATCGTAGCCACGGTATTCCAGACGGCGCAGGCCCTCTACCAGGATTTCAGCCACATCACGTTGGGCGACGGCCCCGACGATGCCACACATAGACTTCTCCTTGAAACGTAAGACGTTAATTCGGTTGGATAATGGTTTGTTCAGGTCACACGGCCACGGGGGCGCAAATCAGCGTGATCCCCCTGGCCTGAATCTGTTCTCTGGCCGCATTGCTCAGCCCCTCGTCGGTCACCAGGGTATGGATGCCGGACCAGGGCAGCTCGAGATTGGGGATCTTGCGGCCGATCTTCTCCGACTCCACCATGACGATGACCTCCCGCGACACCTCGGCCATGACCCGGGAGAGGCCCACCAGCTCGTTGAAGGTGGTAGTGCCGCGCTCCGGGTCGATGCCGTCGGCGCCGATGAAGAGCTGGTCGAAGTCATAGGAGCGCAGCACCTGCTCCGCCACCTGCCCCTGGAAGGATTCGGAATGGGGATCCCAGGTCCCGCCTGTCATCAGCAGGGTGGGCTCGTTTTCCAGCTCGCGCAGGGCACCGGCCACATTGAGGGAGTTGGTCATGACGATGAGGCCGCGCTTGTTGCCCAGCATGGGGATCATGGCGCTGGTGGTGCTGCCGCTGTCGATGATGACGCGGTTGTGATCGCGGATCCGCTCGGCGGCGGCGCGGGCAATGGCCAGCTTTCGATTCGAAACTTGTTCCGGGTTGCTGTCCACCACCATCTCGCTGGGGAGGGGAACGGCACCGCCGTAACGACGCAGCAGCAGGCCACCGGTCTCCAGCACCGCCAGATCTTTGCGGATGGTCACCTCGGAAGTGGCGAAGTGTTTGGCCAGGGCATCGACGCTGACTTCCCCCTGCTCCTGCACCAGACTCACTATGGTGTGACGGCGCTGCTGTGTGTTGCGTTTGGTCATTTATAAGTTTCGATTCGAAAGAATGGCGAAATATTAATGTCTTTTCGGGAAAAATCAAACGGCAAATAGGATCCGATTTGGTTCGATGCCAGAATGAGGGGCCGATTTGCGACGAGGACGCCATGCAAAAACGACTCATCTGGCTGGTGGAAGATGAAGCCAGCATTGCCGATACCCTGATCTATGCCCTGCAGACCGATGGTTTCGAGGTGGAGTGGTTCCCCCTCGGCCAGCCGTTGCTGGCGCGACTGGAACAGACGCGACCGGATTTTTTGATCCTGGATGTGGGGCTGCCGGATATCAGCGGTTTCGAACTGTGCAAGCGGGTGCGGGCACTGACCGATATTCCCCTGATGTTTCTCACCGCTCGCAGCGAGGAGATAGACAGGCTGATCGGGCTGGAGATAGGGGCAGACGACTATGTGGCCAAACCCTTCTCACCCCGTGAGGTGTGCGCCCGGGTGCGGGTCATCCTGCGCCGCAGCCAGCCCGCCCCCTACCAGCCGATACAGCCACTCGCCCTGGACGAGGAGCGGGCACGAATCTGCTTCCAGGGCCAGCCCCTGACGCTCACCCGCTATGAGTACCTGCTGCTCAAGACCCTGATGCTGGCGCCGGGTCGGGTCTACTCCCGCCAGCAGCTGATGGATCTGGTGTGGCAGGATGCGGAAGAGAGTCTGGATCGCACCGTCGACACCCACATCAAGACTCTGCGGGCCAAGCTGCGGGAGCGGGACCCTGACGCCAACCTGATCCTGACCCACCGCGGGCTGGGCTACAGTCTGGAGCTGGCATGAACTCGGGGTGGCCGGGCATCGGCAGGGGGATGAGATGAGAATCGGATTGCAACTGCTGTGCGGCCTGGTGCTGATCTTCGCCCTGGCCGCCTGGTTCGTGCTGGAGATCTTCGTCGAGGAGATCAAGCCCGGGGTACGCAGCGCCACCGAAGATACCCTGGTAGACATGGCGCAGATGCTGGCCCCCCTGGTCCTGGACGACATGCAGGAAGGAAAGATGGCGAATGGCCGGCTGGCCAGCGCCTTCGCCCGCCTCAACCAGAGTCCCATCAATGCCCTCATCGATGGCCACCTCAAGCAGCAGGCGGAGTACCGCATCTATGTGACCGACGCAAAAGGCAGGGTGGTCTACGACTCGGACGGGGTGGATCTGGGCAAGGACTACTCACGCTGGAACGACGTCTACCTGACCCTGCGCGGCGAATATGGCGCCCGCAGCACCCGCACCGATCCCGACGATGCTGCCAGCTCGACCATGTATGTGGCAGCTCCGCTGCGGGAAGGGGCCGAGATCATCGGCTCCCTCACCGTCGCCAAGCCCAACAGCACCCTGCAGCCCATGATAGAGCGCAGCGAACACCAGTTGCTGAAAGGGGCGGCCCTGCTGCTGTTCATCTCGCTGCTCATCGGCGCCTTGCTGGTGTGGTGGCTCAACCGTGCCATCGGCAAGCTGGTGCACTATGCGGATGCAATCAGCCAGGGTCAGCCCGCCAGCCTGCCGCGCCTCTACAGCCCCGAACTGGACAGGCTAGGCCACTCCCTGGAGACCATGCGCCGCCAACTGGACGGCAAGGCCTATATCGAGGCCTATGTCCACAGCCTGACTCACGAGCTCAAAAGCCCGCTGGCGGCCATTCGCGGGGCGGGGGAGATTCTTGCCGAGGCGCCGCCGCCGGACATCGCAAAGCGCTTTATCGGCAACATCAATCTGGAGACGGCCCGCATGCAGCAGCTGATCGAACGCATGCTGCAACTCGCCCGCCTCGAATCAGGGCAGGGGCTGGACAGACAATCCGTTGAGCCGGCCCGGCTGGGCAGACGGGTGCTCGATGCCCGCCAGATCCAGGCCCAGCGCCGCCAGATCGCCCTGCACGCCGAGCTGGGGGAAGGTCAGAAGCAGAAGTGGGATCCCCTGCTGGTGGAGCAGGCCCTTGGCAACCTGCTGGACAACGCCCTCGATTTCGCCCCCGCCGGCAGCACCCTGGTGCTGAGCGGCGCCATGGAGGAGGGGGGTTACTGCTACCGGGTGCGGGATCAGGGTCCAGGCATTCCCGACTTTGCGCTGCCCAGGATTTTCGAGCGTTTCTACTCCCTGCCAAGGCCAGACAAGGGAAAAAGCAGCGGCCTCGGGCTCAGTTTTGCCATGGAGGTGGCACGCCAGCATGGCGGCCATCTTGCTCTTGCCAATCAGCCGGGCGGGGGGGTGCTGGCCACTCTCTGGCTGCCCGGCAACTGAGGACACTTCACACCAAGCACACAGAGCCGGGCTAAGCTGCACCTCCTCGATGACGACCGTCCCCGTCGATGCGCATTCATATTAATCAAGGAGATAGATATGCCCCGTATGCTGTTGTCCGGTCTGCTTGCCGCCGGCCTCTTCTGTGCACTGCCTGCCAGCGCCGCTTCTGGCTGCATGCTGTTTGCCGATGGCACCGGCAAACCCGTCAGCACCCAGGGGGACTGTGCCGCCCAGTTGACCCCGGCCTCCACCTTCAAGATCCCGCTGGCACTGATGGGCTATGACAGCGGCTTTCTGGTGGATGAACAACTGCCGGCCCTGCCGTTCAAGGCCGGTGATCCTGATTTCCTGCCGGAGTGGAAACAGACCACCACCCCGAGCAGCTGGATGCAATTCTCGGTCATCTGGTACTCGCAGCGCCTCACCGAGTGGCTGGGAGAGGCTCGCTTCCAGCACTACGTGGACAGCTTCGACTACGGCAACCGGGATCTCGAAGGCAACCCGGGCAAGCACGACGGTCTGACCCAGGCCTGGCTCAGCGCCAGCCTCGCCATCAGCCCCCAGGAGCAAGCCCGCTTCCTTGGGAAAATGGTGAGCGGCAAGCTGCCGGTCTCCGCCAAGACCCTGCGCCATACCGCCAACCTGATGCGTCAGCCCGACATCGACGGTTGGCAGATCCACGGCAAGACCGGCATGGGTTACCCCAAGCTGCTGGATGGCAGCCTGGACAGGGAGCAGCAGATCGGCTGGTTCGTCGGCTGGGCCAGCAAACAGGACAAGACGCTCATCTTCGTCCACACCGTTATCCAGAAGCCGGGCAAGCAGTTCGCTTCCCTCAAGGCCAGGGAGGAGGTGTTCGCCGCCCTGCCGGCCCGGTTGAAGACACTCTGATGCCAGCAACACCGGCGCCTGGCGCCGGTTTTTTTATCCCCCTTCACCACCGCTTCACACTGCCCCATCCTCCCTTCACGCGACCCCGGCACACTCCCGTTCAACAACAAGGAGACGTGTCATGGTCAAACAGATTTTCACCCACAAGATCGCCCTGCTGCTGTTGCTCAGCCTGCTGCTGATGGTACCGGTGCAATCCATCATGGAGCTGAACCGGGAGCGGCAGATTTACCGCAATCAGGCGATCCAGAGCATCATGGTCAGCAGCAGTGGCCCGCAACAGCTGATGGGGCCGGTTATCGTGCAGCCCTATACCCGTTCGGTGACGGTCGAGCAGGATGGCAAGCGCTTCGTCCGTCAGGAGCAGACCTATCGCTACCTGCTGCCGGAACAGCTCGACGTGCAGGCCACCATGGAGGTGACCCCGCGCAAACTCGGCATCTATCAGGCGCAGGTCTATCAGACCCGGCTCTCCCTCTCCGGCCGTTTGCCGACAGCCGCTCAACTACAAGAGAGCGCGCCGCTCGCCGGGAATGACGAGCTGGTGGCAGGCAAACCCTACCTGAGTCTGGTGCTCTCCGATGCCCGCGGCATCAACAGCGTGCCCGAGCTGCAGCTCGGCAAGCTGCGCACCCCCTTTGCTCCGGGTGCCCGCCTCGGCAGCACCCTGGCCGGGATCCATGCTCCTCTCGACAGCCTGCCTCAGCAGGATGGTACCTTCCATCTGGAGCTCAATCTGCAGGGGATGAACGAGCTGGAAGTGGTGCCGCTCGGCCGGGAGAGCAAGCTGCAACTGGCCGGCAACTGGCCCCACCCCAACTTTATCGGCGACTTCCTACCGGCCAGTCGCAGCCTCAATCAGGAGGGGTTCAGCGCCAGCTGGCAGACCAGTTGGTTCGCCACCGACATGGAGAGCCGCTTCAACCGCATGATGAAGGGAGCGGGCACCAAACTGCCGTCATTCAGCGTCAGCCTGGTGCAACCGGTGGATCACTATCAGCTGAACGAGCGGGCCGCCAAATATGCCCTGCTGTTCATCGGCCTCACCTTCATCAGCTTCTTCATGTTCGAGCTGCTCAAGGGGCTGCGAGTTCACCCGATCCAGTACGCGCTGGTGGGCATGGGGCTGGCAATCTTCTATCTGGTGCTACTGGCCCTGACCGAACACCTCGGCTTTGGCTGGGCCTATCTGGTGGCCGCGCTGGCCAGCGTGCTGCTCAACGGCTTCTACCTGAGCCATGTGCTGGGCGGCCCGAAGCAGGGGATCGGCTTCGCTGCGCTGCTCGGGCTGGTCTATGCCATCCTCTACAGCCTGCTGCAGGCCGAAGAGATCGCTCTGCTGCTCGGCGCCCTGCTGCTGTTCGCCACCCTGGCGCTGATCATGCTGCTGACCCGCAAGCTCGACTGGTATCAGGTGATGGAGAACAGTCCCTCCGCCACCGCATGGGCGGCCCCCCAGCCATCGACCAGTGACACCAGCCATCAGCCATAAGCAAAAAAACCGGCGCCCTCGGGCGCCGGTTTGCATTTCATTGATCGGGCATCACTTCTTCTTGACCGGACGGGGCCAGTTCGGAATGTGGCGCTGGGGCACCCGGGTGATCACCAGCTCGTTTTCCGCCACATCCTTGGTGATGGTGGAACCCGCCCCCAGGGTCGCCCCCTTGCCGATCCGCACCGGCGCCACCAGCTGGGTATCGGAGCCGACGAAGACATCGTCCTCGATGATGGTCTGGAACTTGTTCACCCCGTCGTAATTGCAGGTGATGGTGCCGGCACCGATGTTCACCTTGGCGCCGACGTCCGCATCCCCCAGATAGGTCAGATGACCGCACTTCGAGCCCACCCCCAGCCGGGCCTTCTTCATCTCGACGAAGTTGCCGACATGGGCATCCTGCTCCAGCACGGCACCCGGACGCAGGCGGGTAAAGGGCCCGACCGAGCACTGGTCGGCAATTTGCGCACCTTCGATGACGGAGTAAGGTTTCACCTCGGTATGGTCGCCGATCACGCAATCCTTCAATACGCTGCCGGCACCGATGCGCACGTGATTACCCAGCACCACCTTGCCTTCGATGATGACGTTGACGTCGATCACCACCTCCTCCCCGATTTCCAGGGTGCCGCGCAGATCGAAACGGGCCGGATCGATCAGGGTGGCGCCGGCGATCATCAGCTTCTCGGCCTGCATCTGCTGGTAGCTGCGCTCAAGCGCAGCCAGCTGCACCCGATTGTTGGCCCCTTCCACTTCCATGGCGCTGTCCGGGTGGACGGCGGCGATGGCACAGCCATCCCCATGGGCCATGGCGATGACGTCGGTCAGATAGAACTCGCCCTGGGCGTTCTTGTTGTCGAGGCGCGACAGCCAGCCGCGCAGCTGGGCACCGTTCGCCACCAGCACGCCGGTGTTCACTTCGCGGATGGCAAGTTGCTCGGCGTTGGCATCCTTCTGCTCGACAATGCCGACCACCTGACCATGTTCCCGCACGATGCGGCCATAGCCGGTCGGGTTGTCCAGCACCACGGTCAGCAACGCCATGCCATCGTCGGCCTTGGCGGCCAGCAAGCGTTGCAGGGTCTCGGGCTGGATCAGCGGGGTATCGCCGTAGAGCACCAGCACGTCGTCTTCGTCATGCCAGAACGGAATGGCCTGGGCGACGGCATGGCCGGTCCCCAGTTGCTGGGCCTGCAGCACCCAGTTCAGGTCGGATGCCTGGATCCGCTCCTTCAGCAGTTCGGCGCCGTGGCCGTACACCAGGTGCAGCTGTTCGGCACCGATCTGGCGGGCGGTCTCGATCACATGGGAGACCATGGGCTTGCTGGCAACGGGGTGCAGCACCTTGGGCAGGGAGGAACGCATGCGGGTGCCTTTGCCCGCAGCCAGGATCACGACGTTGAGAGACATAGCTAGCCTTTGAAACAGGTGGAAATGCTGGGCGGAGTCTATCCAACGGGCAAAAAAAAAGCGACCCGAAGGTCGCTTTTTGCATCACCGTGATTAACGGTAATTCTTTTTGACGATATCGATAACCCGCAACTGGGCCATCGCTTTGGCCAGCTCGGCAGACGCCTGAGCATAGTCGATATCACCATGGGAGCTGTTGATCCGCTCTTCGGCACGACGTTTGGCTTCCTGGGCTTTCGCCTCATCCAGATCGTCTGCGCGAATGGCGGTATCGGCCAGCACGGTCACGGCTTCGGGTTGTACTTCCAGCATGCCGCCGGAGATGTACAGCACCTCTTCGCTACCATTTTGCTTGATCAAGCGGACCAGGCCCGGCTTGATGGCAGTCAGCAACGGAGCATGACCGTGGCGGAGACCCAGCTCACCTTCGGAGCCTGATACCTGGGCGGATTGCACGCGACCGGAAAACAGTTTTCCTTCGGCGCTCACCACATCCAGGTGAAAGGAGATCATCTCAGCCATGGGCCCTCCTATCGAGGCTTACAGTTTCTTGGACTTCTCGACGACTTCGTCGATGCCGCCAACCATGTAGAACGCCTGCTCCGGCAGATCGTCATACTCGCCCTTCAGGATGCCCTGGAAGCCACGGATGGTTTCCTTCAGCGGCACGTATTTGCCCGGAGAACCGGTAAATACTTCGGCCACGAAGAACGGCTGGGACAGGAAACGCTCGATCTTACGGGCACGGGCTACGGTCAGTTTGTCTTCTTCTGACAGTTCATCCATACCCAGGATGGCGATGATGTCCTTCAGCTCCTTGTAGCGCTGCAGTACGGTCTGAACGCCACGAGCGGTCTCGTAGTGCTCCTTGCCAACCACCAGCGGATCCAGCTGACGGGAGGTGGAGTCCAGCGGGTCAACGGCCGGGTAGATACCCAGTGCCGCGATCTGACGGGACAGTACGACGGTCGCATCCAGGTGGGCGAAGGTGGTCGCCGGAGACGGGTCGGTCAAGTCATCCGCAGGCACGTAAACGGCCTGTACGGAGGTGATGGAACCAGTCTTGGTGGAGGTGATGCGCTCTTGCAGAACACCCATCTCCTCGGCCAGGGTCGGCTGGTAACCTACTGCGGAGGGCATACGGCCCAGCAGTGCGGATACTTCGGTACCGGCCAAGGTGTAACGGTAGATGTTGTCCACGAAGAACAGCACGTCACGACCTTCGTCACGGAACTTCTCGGCCATGGTCAGGCCGGTCAGCGCCACGCGCAGACGGTTTCCGGGCGGCTCGTTCATCTGACCGTAAACCAGAGATACTTTGTCCAGTACGTTGGACTCCATCATCTCGTGGTAGAAGTCGTTACCCTCACGGGTACGCTCACCTACACCGGCGAACACGGAGTAACCGCTGTGCTCGATCGCGATGTTACGGATCAGCTCCATCATGTTGACGGTCTTGCCTACGCCGGCGCCGCCGAACAGACCAACCTTACCACCCTTGGCGAACGGACATACCAGGTCGATAACCTTGATGCCGGTCTCCAGCAGCTCGGTGCTGTTGGACTGATCTTCGTAGCTGGGGGCTTCGCGGTGGATGGACCAACGCTCTTCTTCGCCGATCGGACCCTTCTCGTCGATGGGGTCGCCCAGTACGTTCATGATACGGCCCAGGGTCGAGGTACCGACCGGTACCTGGATGGCCTTGCCGCTGTTAACTACTTCCAACCCACGACGCAGACCGTCGGAGGAACCCATGGTGATGCAACGCACGACGCCGCCGCCGATCTGTTGCTGAACTTCCAGTACCAGACCCTGGCCTTGGCCTTCGCTGACAACCTTCAGTGCATCGTACACCTGGGGCACGGCATTCTGCGGGAACTCGATGTCCACCACAGCGCCGATGATTTGGACGATGAAACCGTTACTCATGTCAAATCCTCTAAACCTTTGATAACCCTTGCCTTACACCGCAGCAGCACCGGAAACGATCTCTGTGAGCTCCTGGGTAATACTGGCCTGACGGGCCTTGTTGTATACCAGTTGCAGATCGTTAATCAGGTTGCCGGCGTTGTCAGTCGCGGCTTGCATGGCAACCATTCGGGCTGCCTGTTCACTTGCCAAGTTTTCTACCACACCCTGGTAGACCTGGGATTCGACGTAGCGAATCAGCAGGGTATCCAGCAGTTGCTTGGGATCCGGCTCATAGAGGTAGTCCCAGTGGTGCTTCTTGGCGAGCTTGCTGTCTTCTGTTACGGGCAAAGGCAGCAGTTGATCGACTTTTGGTTGCTGAACCATGGTGTTGACGAACTTGTTGTACACCAGATACAGCCTGTCAATCTCACCGTTGTCGTAAGCCTTCAGCATGACCTTCACTGAACCGATCAGGTCATTGACGCTCGGGTTGTCACCCAGTCCGGAGACGTGGGCCTTCACCTTGGCGCCGTGCCGTTCAAAGAAGTTGGAGGCCTTGTTACCGATCAATGCCAGGTCAACCTTGGCACCTTTCGCGCTCCATTGCTTCATATCATTGAGGGCAGCCTTGAACAGGTTGATGTTCAGACCACCACACAGGCCACGGTCGGTGGAGACGACGATGTAACCCACTCGCTTCACCTCACGTTCGATGAGGTAGGGGTGCTTGTATTCCAAGTTCCCCTGAGCGATATGGCCGATCACCTTGCGCATGGTTTCAGCGTACGGACGGCTGGCAGACATGCGTTCCTGCGCACGGCGCATCTTGCTCGCTGCCACCATTTCCATAGCGCTGGTGATCTTCTGAGTGTTCTTCACACTCCCGATCTTGTTACGTATCTCTTTTGCGCCGGCCATCTCTTCTCTCCATCAGGTGGCAGCTTGCGCTGCCACACACGCTTACCAGGTCTGGGTTGCCTTGAAGTCATCCAGCAACGCAGTCAGCTTGCCAACGATCGTGTCGTTGTAGTCGGCCTTGGCATTGATTTCAGCCATCAGCTCGGCATGCTGGGTATTGGCGTAAGAGAGCAGAGCGGCTTCGAAGTCGACGATCTTGCTCAGTTCGACATCGGCGAGATAACCCTTCTCGGCGGCGAACAGCACCAGGGACTGCTGGGCCACGCTCATCGGAGAGTACTGCTTCTGCTTCATCAGCTCGGTGACTTTCTGACCGTGATCCAGCTGCTTGCGAGTAGCATCGTCCAAGTCGGAAGAGAACTGGGCAAATGCCGCCAGTTCGCGGTACTGGGCCAGCGCGGTACGGATACCACCGGACAGCTTCTTGACGATCTTGGTCTGAGCAGCACCGCCCACACGGGATACGGAGATACCCGGGTCAACCGCCGGACGAATACCGGAGTTGAACAGCTGGGAGGTCAGGAAGATCTGGCCGTCGGTGATGGAGATCACGTTGGTCGGAACGAACGCGGAGACGTCACCGGCCTGGGTTTCGATGATCGGCAGGGCGGTCAGGGAACCGGTCTGGCCTTTCACGGCACCGTTGGTGAACTTCTCTACGTACTCGGCGTTGACGCGAGCAGCACGCTCCAGCAGACGGGAGTGCAGATAGAAGACGTCACCCGGGTAAGCTTCACGTCCAGGCGGACGGCGCAGCAGCAGGGAGATCTGGCGATAGGCAACGGCCTGCTTGGACAGGTCATCATAGATGATCAGTGCGTCTTCGCCGCGGTCACGGAAGTACTCGCCCATGGAGCAACCGGCGTAGGGAGCCAGGTACTGCAGAGCAGCCGCTTCGGAGGCAGAAGCCACGACCACGATGGTGTTGGCCAGGGCGCCGTGCTCTTCCAGCTTGCGCACCACGTTGGCGATGGTGGAGGCCTTCTGGCCGATCGCAACGTAGACGCACTTAATGCCGGAATCTTTCTGGTTGATGATGGTGTCGATGGCGATGGCGGTCTTACCAACCTGGCGGTCACCGATGATCAGCTCACGCTGGCCACGACCGATAGGGATCATGGCATCGATGGCTTTCAGACCGGTCTGGACTGGCTGGTCAACAGACTTACGCTCGATAACGCCCGGGGCGATCACTTCGATCGGCGAGAAGCCGTCGTTGTCTACCGGACCCTTACCGTCGATCGGCTGACCCAGGGTGTTGACCACCCGGCCCAACAGACCACGACCGACCGGCACTTCCAGAATGCGGCCGGTACCCTTTACCTTCATCCCTTCGGCCAGATCGGCATAGGGGCCCATTACTACGGCACCAACGGAGTCACGCTCCAGGTTCAATGCCAGAGCGAAGCGGTTGCCCGGCAGCTCGATCATCTCACCCTGCATGGCATCGGCCAGACCGTGGATACGAATGATGCCGTCGCTTACAGAAACGATGGTACCTTCGTTACGCGCTTCGCTTTTGACATCAAACTGCGCAATGCGCTGCTTGATCAGCTCGGCGATTTCAGTGGAATTCAGTTGCATGCTCTAATACCCCAATCAAGATTGCAGCGCATCGGCCATGCGATCCAGCTTACCGCGGACCGTGCCGTCGATAACGAGATCACCGGCCTTGATGAGCACCCCGGCCATCAAGGACGCATCTGTGCTGCAATTCAGCTTCACTTTGCGCGCGAGACGTTGTTCCAGAGAAGCCTGAATATTGGCTTTCTGCTGGTCGGTCAGTTCGATCGCCGAAATCACGTCAGCCTGAACTTCTTTGTCCAGTTCAGCCTTGAGCGCGACGAATTCGGCAACGACCGCCGGCAGCACACCCAAGCGACCATTCTCGGCCATCACCCGGATCAGGTTCTGACCGTGCTCGTTGAGCTGCTCACCGCAGACACCGACAAACAGCTTTGCCAGTTCTTCGGCAGCAACGGAGCCGTTTACCAGGCTGTGCATGGTCTCGTTTTCTGCCACCTGAGCGGCGAAATCGAGCATCTCCAGCCATTGGTCAACCGCCTTGTGCTCAACGGCAAACTCGAAAGCAGCCTTGGCGTAGGGGCGAGCGATTGTAGTCAGTTCAGACATAGCCCCGTTCCCGTTACAGTTCTGCTACCAGTTTGTCGACGATGTCGCTGTTGGCAGCCTGGTCGATTTGGCGTGCCAGGATCTTCTCTGCACCCGCGATGGCAAGAGCAGCAACCTGCTTGCGCAGTTCTTCTTTGGCACGATGACGTTCAGCTTCGATCTCTGCACGGCCCTGAGCCAGGATTTTCTCCCGCTCAGCTTGGGCTCCGACAGCGGCCTCATCAATGATCTGGGCCTTGCGTTTGTTGGCCTGATCGATGATTTCAGCAGCCTGAAGCTTGGCTTCTTTCAGCTGATCGGTGGCGTTGGCCTTGGCCAGCTCCAGATCTTTCTTGGCACGTTCTGCAGAAGAGAGGCCGTCAGCGATTTCTTTCTGACGGGCTTCGATGGCAGCCATCAGCGGCGGCCATACGTACTTCATGCAAAACACTACGAAGATGAAAAAAGCAACTGCTTGGCCGAGGAGGGTGGCGTTGATATTCACAGCCGATGTCCTCTTTAGTTAGTTAATGGGTTCTGCGTGAGTCGTAATGACTTAGGCAACCGCAAACATCACATACAGACCCAGACCAACGGCGATCATCGGGATCGCATCCACCAGACCCATCACGATGAAGAACTGGGTACGCAGAACAGGGATCAGGTCAGGTTGACGAGCTGCACCTTCCAGGAACTTGCCACCCAGGATACCGATACCGATGGAGGCGCCGATAGCCGCCAGACCCATCATCATTGCAGCAGCGATGTACAGCAGGTCCATGTTCAAGTTTTCCATGAGGATCTCCATTTATTTAGATGTAATTGATTGTATAAAAAGGATTATTTGAGTTGCATCAACCATGGTCTTCCTGCGCCATCGACAGATAGACGATGGTCAGAACCATGAAGATAAACGCCTGCAAAGTGATGATCAGGATGTGGAAGATTGCCCAAGGCACGGACAGGATCCACTGTGACCACCAGGGTAACAAACCCGCAATCAGGATGAAGATCAGTTCGCCAGCATACATGTTGCCGAACAGTCGCAGACCCAATGAAACAGGCTTGGAAATCAACGTGACGGTTTCAAGGATGAAGTTAACCGGGATGGCAGCAGGGTGGTTGAAAGGCTGAAGCGTCAGCTCCTTCACGAACCCGCTGATACCCTTGACCTTGATGCTGTAGTACAGGATCAAGAAGAACACGCCCAAAGCCATGGACATGGTGATGTTAACGTCAGCAGAGGGAACCACACGCAGATAGGGAACACCCATCAACTGTGCAGCGTGAGGGATAAAGTCAACGGGGATCAGGTCCATGAAGTTCATCAGGAAGATCCACACGAACACCGTCAGGGCCAAAGGTGCGATGACCTTGTTGCGACCATGAAAGATGTCCTTGACGTTACCATTCACAAACTCGACCAGCATCTCCACAAAGCACTGCAGCTTACCGGGCACACCGCTGGTGGCCTTGACGGCAACCTTGCGGAACAACCAGATAAACAGGGCGCCTAGCACGACGGAAAATATCATGGAATCGATATTCACCGTCCAGAACCCGGACCCTACTTGCAGGTGGGTCAGGTGGTGGGAGATATATCCCTGAGGAGTCAGGACTTCTCCGGTTGCAGACATGAGTTTTCCTAATAGTGGTTGTTAAGCGTGAATGAAACTATCCACTGTACAACGAGGGCGAGGATATAAGTGGCGAAGAACGAGGCGGTGTCGACCTCAATCCCGGCGCCAAACAGCAGGGCGAAAAGTCCTGTTGTAGTAATGAGCTTAATCCCTGCCCCACCATAAAAGTCCCGCAAAACCAGGCCTACGCTCTCTTTCGTCACCTTGCGGCGCAGAACCCAGAGCGTGAACAGGGCTTGAGGAACCCAGTACATCCCCCCTCCGTAGAGAGAGGATTGTCCGGCGAACTTTCCCGCCTGATAAAACCAGACGGTGGCGATCGCCAGGATCAGGACCAGCTGACAAACGAGCATAGCCAAGGCCAGCGTCAAACCTTCCAAGGCTATTTTCTGCTTCACCAACCTACCCCTGAACATTACAGAACTGTAAAAAATCGGGATCCGAAGACCCCAGGTTCACAGCTCGAAAAGCCGGTCAAATTATACCCGTGAAGACGGCTATTGCAACATGGCAAAAATCCTTAATTTTTGCGGCTTTCCGCGCGAAATTAAGGTTATGTTCATATCGAAAGTAATGGATGTTTTATTACTACAAAAAGCGTAAAAATCACGATTCTGACAGGCCAAAATAGCCCAATACCCGGTCCAAATCTGCCAAGTTATCGTAACTTATTACTAACTTGCCGCTATCTTTCTTGCCCGGCTGAAGTTGCACCTGATTGCCAATTTTTTCAGAAATCTGGCGCTCGAGATAACCAAACTGCGGATCGCGGACGGGTTCAACCCTGGTTTTTGCCGGTTCCAGTGCTTTTTGCACCAGCTTCTCGGTATCTCGCACTGTCAGCCCCTTCTGGGCCACCAGTTTGGCCAGCTCTGACTGGGCCTGGCCGCTCAGGGCCAGCAGGGCACGGGCATGCCCCATGTCGAGGTCGCCGTGCTCCACGAAGCGCTTCACGTCCTCGTTGAGCTGGTTGAGACGCAGCAGGTTGGTGACCGTGGTGCGGGACTTGCCTACCGCCTCGGCAACCTGCTGGTGAGTCAGTTCGAACTCCGTCAGCAGGCGCTGGAGGGCGACGGCCTCCTCGATGGCGTTGAGATCTTCACGCTGGATGTTCTCGATGAGTGCGATGGCGACGGCCGCCTCGTCGGCGACATCCTTGACCAGGCAGGGCACCACTTCGAGACGGGCCAGCTGGGAGGCGCGCCAGCGGCGTTCACCAGCAATGATTTCGAAACGGTTTTCACCGATGGAGCGAACCACGATGGGCTGGATCACCCCTTGTGCACGGATGGAGTTGGCCAGCTCCTCCAGCGCATCCTGGGACATGTCCTTGCGCGGTTGGTATTTGCCGGACTGCAACCACTCCACCGGCAGCTTGCGCAATTCCCCCTGATTGGTCGGGGCCATGGCCTGTTCGGTGCGCTGGTCGCTCATCACCTGTTTCTGGCGGGCGGCCGTGCTGGTGCTGAGCAGGGCGTCCAGCCCCTTGCCCAGCCCACGTTTCTTCGGCGTCATATGCTCTCTCGATCTGCGGTGAGCGGCTGGGACTCCTGTTCCTGGCGGCGCAGGATCTCGCCAGCCAGGGCCAGATAGGCCTTGGCCCCCACCGATGATTTGTCATAGTGCATGGCTGGCGCGCCAAAGCTCGGCGCCTCCGCCAGTCTTACGTTGCGGGGAATGATGGTGCGATAGACCTTGTCCCCGAAATGCTGTTTCAGCTGATCGGACACATCATTGGCCAGCCGGTTGCGATGATCGAACATGGTGCGCAGCACCCCTTCGATCTTCAGCTCCGGATTGACCACGGCTGCCAGCTTGCTGATGGTGTCCACCAGGGCGGTCAGCCCTTCCAGCGCATAGTATTCGCACTGCATGGGCACCAGCACGGAGTCGGCGGCGGCCATGGCGTTCACCGTCAGCATGTTGAGAGAAGGCGGGCAGTCGATGAAGACGTAGTCGTACTTGTCCCTGACCGAGGCCAGGGCGTTGCGCAGGCGGATCTCGCGGGCAAAAAACTCCATCAGGCGGATTTCTGCCGCGGTCACGTCGGCATTGGCGGCGATCAGGTGATAGCCTCCCGAGGTTTCGGGGATGATCACCTCGCCGATGGGGGCATCTTCGATCAACAGTTCATAGGCAGTGCGTTCGACATCGTACTTGTCGACGCCACTGCCCATGGTGGCATTGCCCTGCGGATCCAGATCGATCACCAGCACCTTGCGCCGGGTAGCGGCCATGGAGGCGGCCAGATTCACGCAGGTGGTGGTTTTACCCACTCCACCTTTCTGGTTGGCTATGGCAATGACTTTTCCCACACTGTCCCCTAAATGAATGCGGCGGCCCTATTCGGGCTGGATGGCTTTAAACTCCAGCAGATGGCGTTCGCCTTCCAGTTCCGGCACCACCAGCTTGTGGGTGGCAACCAGGCGAATGCTGGCAGGCAGCTGTGCCAGTTCCTGCTCGGGGTATTGTCCCTTGAGCGCCAGGAAGCTGCCCTCGGGTGACGGCAGATGATGACACCAGCTCAGCATGTCCTCCAGGGAGGCGAAAGCCCGGCTCAGTACACCATCAAATCCGGTCTCGGTTTGATACTCCTCCACCCGGGATTTGACGGGGGTCACATTGGTCAACCCCAGCTCCAGGATCACCTGGCGGATGAAGTTGATCCGCTTGCCCAGGCTGTCGAGCAGCACGAACTGTTTGTCCGGATTGATGATGGCCAGCGGCAGTCCGGGCAGACCCGGACCCGTTCCCACATCGATGAAGCGTTCACCGTGCAGGTGAGGACTCACCACCAGGCTGTCGAGGATATGCTTGACCAGCATGGCGTCCGGATCTCGCACCGAGGTGAGATTGTAAGCCTTGTTCCACTTGTGCAGCAACTCGACCAACTGCACCAACTGGGTCTTCTGGGTTTCGGTGATAACAATTCCGGCCTGCATGAGCAGGCCGTTCAATCTTTGCAGCATGTTGTCCAACGGGGAATTCCTCAGGCGGTTTTACGCAGCAGGCCGTGTTTCTTCAGGTGCACCAGCAAGATGGAGATGGCGGCAGGGGTGATGCCGGAGATGCGGGACGCCTGACCAATGGTCTCTGGCTTGGCATCGTTGAGCTTGGCGATCACCTCGTTGGAGAGACCGTTCACGTCGCGGTAGTTCATGTCCAGCGGCAGCAGGGTGTTTTCGTTGCGCAGCTGTTTCTCCACCTCGTCGTGCTGACGCTCGATATAACCGGCGTACTTGATCTGGATCTCCACCTGATCCGCGGCAGCCGCATCGGTCAATGCAGGCCCCACACCCTCGATGGCCATCAGGGCATCGTAGGTCACCTCGGGGCGACGCAACAGCTCTTCCAGGCTCTGCTCCCGGGTCAGGGGAGTGTTGACCAGGGCGTTGACGGCCTCCAGAGACGGATGCTGCGGATGGATCCAGGTCGAGCGCATGCGCTGACGTTCCTGCTCCACCTGTTCCACCTTGGCATTGAACAGGCTCCAGCGATGATCATCCACCAGACCCAGCTCGCGGCCGATGGCGGTCAGGCGCAGATCCGCATTGTCTTCCCGCAGCAGCAGGCGATATTCGGCACGGCTGGTGAACATGCGATAGGGCTCGCGGGTCCCCAGGGTGGAGAGATCGTCCATCATCACGCCCATGTAGGCTTGATCCCGGCGTGGGTGCCAGGCTTCCTTGCCCTGAGCGCGCAAGCCCGCGTTCAGACCGGCCATCAGGCCCTGGGCAGCGGCCTCTTCATAGCCGGTAGTGCCGTTGATCTGGCCGGCGAAGAAGAGGTTCTCGATGCACTTGCTCTCCATGTTGGCCTTGAGATCCCGCGGATCGAAGAAATCGTACTCGATGGCGTAGCCAGGGCGAGTGATATGGGCATTCTCGAAGCCACGGATCGAGCGGACGATCTGCACCTGCACGTCGAACGGCAGGCTGGTGGAGATCCCGTTCGGGTAGAGCTCGTGGGTGGTCAGTCCTTCCGGCTCGACGAAGATCTGGTGCGCCGTCTTGTCGGCAAAGCGGGTGATCTTGTCCTCGATCGACGGGCAGTAGCGCGGGCCTATCCCCTCGATCACTCCGGCGTACATGGGGCTGCGATCCAGGTTGTTGCGGATCACCTCGTGGGTCTGCTCATTGGTATGGGTCACGTAGCAAGGCATCTGGCGCGGATGCTGGTTGGCGTTACCGATGAAGGAGAAGACCGGGCGAGGATCGTCGCCATGTTGCTGCTGCATCACGGAAAAATCGACGGTGCGTGCATCGATGCGTGGTGGCGTGCCCGTCTTGAGGCGATCGATGCGCAGCGGCATTTCACGCAGGCGCTGAGCGAGGGCGATCGAGGGAGGATCCCCGGCGCGGCCCCCTTTGTAGTTCTCCATGCCGATGTGGATCAGACCATTGAGGAAGGTGCCAACGGTCAGTACGACCGTCTTGCCGCTGATGCGGATCCCGCTCTGAGTAACGACCCCGGCGACGCGATCCCCGTCCATGACCAGATCGTCGCAGGCCTGCTGGAAGATCTTCAGGTTCGGGTAGTTCTCCAGGGTCTGACGCACCACAGCCTTGTACAGCAGGCGATCCGCCTGGGCACGGGTAGCCCGCACCGCAGGGCCCTTGGAAGAGTTGAGCGTGCGAAACTGGATCCCGCCGAGATCGATGGCCTGCGCCATGATCCCGCCCAGGGCGTCGACTTCCTTGACCAGGTGTCCCTTGCCGATCCCGCCGATCGCCGGATTGCAGGACATATGCCCCAGCGTATCTATGTTGTGGGTGAGTAACAGGGTATTGAGACCCATGCGGGCTGCCGCTGTTGCTGCTTCGGTTCCTGCATGACCGCCACCGACGACGATCACATCAAATTGTTCATGGTATTGCATTGGGGATCACCTTGATCTGCACGCCTGAAGATCTTTGTTTGCCTGGTCTGAAGGGCGGATCATTCTATCTGTTTAGCATCCGGAGGGAAACGTCTACTTCAGGATCAGTATGGATCAGGGATCGGTTAAATAGATCTTAAGGATCTTTAGATCGATCTTTTATTGGATCTTTTATTAGGATCCACGACTTCTGTTGATAAGGCACTTTTGATCATAAAGATCATTCGGTTAAGGTCGATCGCTGCTTGTGGAAAAGCTTGGATCCAGAGGGGGCGAACGGGGGGATAACATGGGTTTTTATACACAGAGACATGGTTGGCAAGATCTAATACATGAATAACTATATGTTTTACAGAGCTTAGCACCTAAGTTATACACAATTATCCGAGCTCATGTGGGGAGCTCTCGGGAAAAACTTATCCGGATCCCTCTGTTAATAACCTGGTGGATAGGGATCTGGGGATAACCAGGGAGATCGGGGGTCGTGACCGGATCTCCCTGGCCCTGATCAGCCGATCAAGGTCATCCAGTCGTGGATCCAGGTTTCTGCGGCATCTTCGGGGATCTCGTGCTGGGTCACGTCTATTTCCAGGAGATCCCCCAGTCGGCTGGCACCGCACCCGGCCAGCAGCCGATCCAGCGTCTTGCCGCCCTGGCAGAAGGTGTCATAACTGCGATCCCCCAGGGCGATCACTCCGTACTGGAAGGCGGCGAGATCCGGCTGCAGTTCGGCAAGATCCCGGGCAAAGGGCTGCAGATTGTCGGGTACGTCCCCCGCACCATGGGTGGAAGTGACCACCAGCACGATTGCTTCTGGTTCGGTCAGGATCCTGGCCAGGCTGGCGGGGTTGTGGATCTCCGCCTGGTGGCCCGCCTGTTCAAGCAGGCCGACCACATGATCTGCGACATATTCGGAGGCCCCCAGCATGGAGCCGACGACGAGGTTGAGTTTGGCCATGGAATGGATCCTGATGTCATCGAAAAAGTGAAGAGGGGGGATCTTACCGCCAAAGCATGTGGATAAATATGGATAAAGCTTGGGGATAAGGATCCTGTCCACTTTTTTGCAGCCAAAACCGGTCTCGTAGCCGTTGTGGCGCCTTCTTTCCGCCTGTTGCGACCTCATCGCACCTTTCGTTGTCAAACGACACTTCAAAACATCAATTAACAATGCAGATGCAAATGATTAGCAATTATTGAATCGATTCGATCACGGCACCTGTAGTAGCATGGCGCTGCTTTATTCGCCTGAGGCGCCGGGCTGACCGGTCCAATTGGGCACCCATAATAAGAAATCAAACATAACTTATTGATATTTGAGACACTTATATGATTGCGCAAAAAAATACCCCGAATGCCGTGATGCGAAAGAGAGGCGCACAGCTGCTGCCGCTCTCCTGTCTGCTGGCGTCCCTGCCCGTGTTGGCGGCGGAACAGGCGGATAAAGAGTTGCCCAAGGCGGGCGAAACCATGGTCGTGACCGGGACCGCCATGAAGGTCGAGGTCCCCATGGCAGAGACCCCCCGTGCCGTCTCCGTGGTCAATCGCGAAGAGCTGGACCAGCACGCCGTACTCAAGCTCGACGAGTCCCTGCGCTATCGCTCCGGCGTCCTGTCCCAGTCCTACGGTTCGGACACGGACGCGGACTGGTTCAAGGTGCGTGGCTTCGATGCGGCTTCTTACCTGGATGGCAACCGCCTGTTCAGCACCGGTTACTATGTCTGGACCCCGGAACCCTTCGGCCTTGAGAGCGTGGAAGTGCTCAAAGGCCCGGCCTCCATTCTGTATGGCGAAGCCCCTCCCGGAGGCGTCATCAATGCCATCAGCAAGCGTCCGACCGCGACCCCGCAGGGACTGGTGAACCTGCAACTGGGCAACCGGGATCTGCGCCAGGTCGGGGTGGATGTCTCCGACACCCTTACCGACAACAGCCGTTATCGTCTGGTGGCCCTCTACAACGAGCGGGACGGCGTGCTGGATGGCACCTACAACGAGCGCGCCTATCTGGCGCCGAGCGTGACCCTGGATATTTCGGATCGCACCACGCTGACGCTGCTCTCCAGCTTCAAGCACGATGAAGGGGTGCCGACCAACGGCTTCTTCCCGGTTTACGGCACCCTGAATACCTCCGGCGGCCAGATCGATCCCTCCACCAACCTGAGCCAGCCGGATTACGATCGCAATCGCAATACCCAGATCTCCGCCGGGTACGAGCTGGCCCACCAGCTCAACCAGACCTGGGAGTTCAAGCAGAACGTTCGCTTCAACTACAACGATCTGCTGCTGCGCCAGACCTATATCTTCCCGACCTATGAAGGCACCACCGCCTACCGCGGCCTGGTCTACCGGGATGGGGATACCAAGAGCGCCACCATGGACAACCAGATGGTGGGCTACTGGAACACCGATAGCACGGAGCAGACCCTGCTGCTGGGGGTGGATCTGCAGCGCCATGTGAATGAAGGCCAGGAAGCCGACAACTATGGCATGGGCGCCATCAACACCATGAACCCGGATTACAGCGGTTTCCCCGGTTTTGATGAATCCACTGCGACCCATCAGAAGAGCACCAAGGGTCAGAGCGGCCTCTATGCCCAGCACCAGATCCGCTGGGATGATCGCTGGCTGCTGACCGCGGGCGGTCGTTTCGATTACGTGGAAACCCACAACATCAGCGAAGCCAAGAGCAAGAACGAGAAACAGTACGACGACAACCTCTCTCTCTCCGGCAGCCTGATGTACCTGGCCGACAACGGTCTCTCCCCTTACTTCGCCTATGCGGAATCCTTCGAAGTGCTGCCGGGGATAGACCCCAACACCGGCAACTCCTACAAGCCGCTGGAAGGCAAGCTCTACGAGACCGGGGTCAAGTACGCACCCAGCTTCCTCGATGGCTACATCAACCTGGCGCTGTTCGATCTGGAGCAGACCAACTCCCTGGTCTCTACCGGCTCCGGCCAGCAGACCCAGGCCGGTGAAGTGACCTCCCAGGGGGTCGAGCTGGAAGGGAGCGTGCAGGCCACCGAGGCGTTGCGCCTGACCGCTGCCTATACCTATACCGATGCCAAGACCAACGACACCGGCAACGGCGATCGTCGTGCGAGCCTGATCCCGCGCCACCAGGCCTCCTTCTGGGGCAACTACAAGGTGCAGCAGGGCCCGGTATCCGGTCTTGAGCTGGGTTCCGGCGTGCGCTATGTGGGTTCCAGCGTCGGCATCGGCGCGGTGAATGCGGACTACACCCCCATCTATGGTTCCGCCCAGGTACCGGCACACACCGTATGGGATGCGATGATCGGGTATGACTTTGCCAAGAACTGGCGTGCCCAGATCAACGTCAACAACCTGCTGAACGACACCTATGTGGCGAGCTGCGACTACTACTGCTACTACGGCGAGCCGCGCAGCATAGTCGGCACCGTCAACTACCGCTGGTAAGCGACAGGCCGGGCGGGGGCGAAGGCTCCCGCCCTCCTTCCATTCATCTACAGGCCTGTCATGGAACTCTTGTCACTGGTTTATCGCCAATACCGTTGGCCCTTCATCGCCATTACCCTGCTCAGCCTGCTGAGTGCTGTCAGCGGGATAGGCGTCATTGCCTTCATCAATCAATCACTTATCGAATCAGTCGGGGATCCGCTGCCGATCCTGGGTCAGCTTGTCGGCCTTGTCTTGCTGCTGCTGGTGATCACGCTCGGATCCCAACTGGCCCTGACCACCCTGGGTCACCATTTCGTCTACCGGTTGCGTGGCCGCCTGCTCAAGCAACTGCTGGATACCGACGTCGCCCGTCTGCGTCAAATAGGGCAGGGGCCGCTCCTGGCCTCCCTTTCCAGCGACATCGGTCAGATCACCATCGCCTTCGTGCGCCTGCCGGAACTGGTACAGGGCCTGGTGCTCACTCTGGGCTCCATCATCTACCTTGGCCTGCTCTCTCCCGCCTTGCTCGGTGTTACCGCCCTCTGGGTCACCGTGACCATGGTGGTGGGCTGGCTGCTGGTGAACCGGGTCTATCGCCACCTGGCGCACATGCGCCAGGCCGAAGACAGGCTCTACCAGAACTACCAGTCCATCATCGCCGGGAGCAAGGAGCTGGCGCTCAACCGCGAGCGTGCCCACTTCGTCTACCACCAGCTCTATGAGCAGAATGCCCGGGACTACCGGGAGCAGATCATCCGCGCCGATACCTACCACCTGAGCGCGGTGAACTGGTCGAACATCATGATGCTGGGTGCCATCGGCCTGGTCTTCTTCCTGGCCAACGGGCTGGGCTGGGCCAACACCAATGTGGCCGCCATCTTCGCCCTGACCCTGTTGTTCCTGCGCACTCCCTTGCTGCAAGGTATCGGAGCCTTGCCGACCCTGATCGCCGCCCAGGTGGCGTTCGACAAGATAGCTGCCCTCAATCTGGCAGAGCCGGACGAAGCGTTCCCGTTGCCGCCTGCGCCTCGCTCCTGGCAGCGCATCGAGCTGGAGCAGGTGAGCTTTCACTATCAGGGGGAGGGCGGTTTCTCCGTGGGCCCCATCAATCTGGTGATCGAGCGGGGGGAGCAGATATTCCTCATCGGTGGCAACGGCTCCGGCAAGTCGACCCTGGCCATGCTGCTGACCGGGCTCTATCAACCGGTCTCTGGCCGGATCCTGCTGGATGGGGAGCCGGTCACCGATCGCAACGGCTATCTGGGGCTCTTCTCCGCCATCTTCACCGACTACCACCTGTTCCAGCATTTGCTGGGGCCCGAGCCGAAAGAGGCGTTGGTCGCCGAGTGGCTTGAGCGGTTGCAGATGGGCAGCAAGCTTGCCATCGAGGATGGCTTCATCGCCGATATCGACCTCTCCCAGGGCCAGCGCAAGCGGGTCGCCCTGCTGCTGGCCCTGGCAGAGCAGCGGGAGGTGATGCTGTTCGACGAGTGGGCCGCGGATCAGGATCCCCAGTTCCGCCGCATCTTCTATCAGGTGCTGTTGCCGCGTCTCAAGGAGATGGGCAAGACGGTGATCGCCATCAGCCACGACGATCACTACTTCTCTCTGGCCGATCGCCTGCTGGAGATGCGCCAGGGCCGCCTCACCGAACTGACCGGCGAGCAGCGCGAGCAGGTGAGCCGGGATGCGGTCGCCCATCTGGATGGCAAGGTGCCGGCCTGATGCTGGCATCGATGAGACTGGCAGCAAGCCAGCACAGGAATTGCTTATGTTCGAGATGAAATCCGCCAGCTTCGCGGTCAATGACCGCACGCTGCTGCACCCTACCAGCCTTCGCTTCGAGCAAGGTCGGGTCTATGGCCTCATCGGCCACAACGGGTCGGGTAAATCGACCCTGATCAAGCTGCTGGCGCGCCAGCAACCCCACAGCGGCGGGGAGATCCTGTTCGATGACCAGCCGTTGTCTGCCTGGGGCAACCGGGAGTTTGCCCGTCAGGTGGCCTATCTGCCCCAGCACCTGCCGAGTGCCGAAAACCTGCTCGGCCGCGAGCTGGTGGAGATGGGGCGCTACCCCTGGCGCGGCCTGCTGGGCCGGATGGGAGCGGAAGATCACCGTCAGGTGGAGCGGGCCATCGCCCTGACCCACACCGAACGCTTTGCCGATCGGCTGGTGGATACCCTCTCCGGCGGTGAGCGGGGGCGAGTCTGGCTCGCCATGCTGCTGGCCCAGGAGAGCCGTTTCATCCTGTTGGACGAGCCGCTGGCCGCCCTGGACGTGGCCCATCAGGTGGAGGTGCTCACGCTCGTCAAGCAGCTCAGCCGTCAGCTCAACCTCGGGGTCATCATCGTCATTCATGACATCAACATGGCTTCCCGTTTCTGCGATAGGCTGGTGGCGCTGCACTCCGGCCGTCTGCTGACCCACGGCGAGCCCGAACAGATCATGACAGGGGAGACCCTGAACGCCATCTATGGCATCCCCATGGAGGTCATTCGCCATCCGGCCCATGACCACGCCATCGCCATCGTCTGACCGGGGGCCGCTCTTGAACCGTTTATTGAAGATGGCGCCCTGTCTGCTCAGTCTGCTGCTGCCCCTGGCAGGGGAGGCCGGGCAGCTTGTCACCGCCACCGGCGCCACCAGCTCCACGCCCCGCATCGCCACAGTGGACTGGACCATAGCCGAGACCCTGCTGGCTCTGGGGGTCACCCCGATGGCGGTGGGGGATGTGGCCCCCTATCGCGCCTGGGTCGGTGAACCCCAGCTTCCTGCCGGGGTGATCGATATCGGGCTGCGTGCCCAGCCCAACCGGGAACTGTTGGCGGAGCTCAAACCGGATCTTATTCTCATCTCGCCGCTGGCGGCCCCCCTGGCGCCGACCCTCTCCCGCATCGCGCCGGTGCACTCCATCGCCCTGTATGAACCGGGCACCGATCTGTGGCTGCGACTGCGGGAAGCGACCCTGACCATAGCCGCCCTGGTCAACAAAGAGGCGGAGGCCGAACGCCAGCTCGCCGCACTGGAGCAGGATCTGGCACAGATGCAGGCGGCGCAGCCCGCCGATCTGCCCCCCTTGCTGGTGGTGCAATTCATCGATGAGCGCCATGTGCGGGTGTTTGGCCGTGGCAGCCTGTTCGAGGCAGTGATGCAGCGCCTCGGCCTTCGCAACGCCTGGCAGGGAGAGACCAATGCCTGGGGATTCTCGGTCGCGAGCCTGGAGCAGTTTCTCGGGATGCCGGATGCCAGGCTGGTGGTGGTGGACCCCGTGCCCGTAGGAGTTGGTGAAAAACTTCAGGAGCCTGGATTGTGGCAGCATCTCCCGCTGGTACAGAACAATCCAGTGATCCATCTGCCTGCGACATGGAGTTTTGGTGGCATATTGGCGGCCCGCCGCTTCGCCACCCTGCTGGACGGTGCCTTGCGGGAGCAGGCTGTCCACAGAGCAACCGGGGGATCAAATCAATGAGCTCTTCTCTTTCTTCGCCCCTGCTGCGCCCGGGTCTCTGCCTGTTGGTGCTGACACTGGGGCTGGCCTGCGCCGAGCTGTCGCGTCAACTGCCGGGGGCGCTCTGGTGGCAGGCCCTGTTCTCCCCCGAGCTGGACGATGCCCGCCAGGCGGTGGTCCATTTCAGCTGGCTGCCGCGCCTTGCCATCTGCCTGCTGGCCGGTGCCGCCCTCGGGCTCGCCGGTACCCTGATGCAGCAGGTGCTGCGCAATCCCCTGGCCTCGCCCACCACCCTGGGGGTGGCCTCTGGCGCCCAGCTGGCGCTGATGATGGTGACCCTGCTCGCCCCCTCCTGGCTGCTGATCGGGCGGGAGTGGATCGCCATGGCCGGGGGAAGCCTGGCCATGGGGCTGGTCTTCGCCCTGGCTTGGCGCCGTCAGCTCAATCCCGTGGTCATCGTTTTTGCAGGGCTGGTGATAAACCTCTATCTGGCCGCCATCAGCATGGGATTGCTGCTGTTCTTCCAGGAGGATCTCAAAGGGTTGCTGGTGTGGGGGAGCGGATCTCTGGCCCAGAACAGCTGGAGCGGCGTCGGCTATCTGCTGCCACGGTTGCTGTTGGCCGCGATGCTGGCGGCGGTGCTGGTGCGCCCGCTGGCAGTGCTGGAGCTGGACGATGCCAGCGCTCGCAGCCTGGGGGTCTCTCTCAAGCATCTGCGCCTGGCTGGTCTGGGTCTCGCCGTGTTCATCACCGCCTGCGTGGTGAGCGTGGTGGGGCTGATCGGTTTTATCGGGCTGGCGGCGCCCGCCATGGTGCGGCTGCTGGGGGTCAGAAAACTGGCCCAGCGGCTGCTGTGGGCGCCCATCCTCGGCGCCCTGTTGCTGGCGGCCACCGATCTGCTGCTGCAGACCCTGAGCCGGTTCTGGCCTGTGCTGATCCCGACCGGCGCCATGACGGCCCTGTTGGGGGCGCCGCTGCTGCTCTGGCTGATCCCGCGTCTTGGTATCAAGCAGAGTGCGCCTAAGGCGAACTCCTCCCTGCAGTTGGCCCGCCATCCGGCGCCAACTCGCCTTGTCGGCCTGATGGTGTTGGGGCTGGCTGCGGCGGTGATCGCCTCCCTGTTGTTTGGGCAGGGAATGGGCGGCTGGGGCTGGCCGAGCTGGCTGCGGTGGCAGGTCCAGCTGGAGTGGCGCTTGCCGCGCACGCTGGCAGCGGGTGCCGCAGGCGTGTTGCTGGCGCTGGCAGGCACCCTGTTGCAGCGAGTCAGCAACAACCCTATGGCGAGCCCCGAACTGCTGGGGGTGAGCGGTGGCACCTTCATGGGGGTGATTGCGGTGGCCCTGTTGCTGCCCGCCTTGCCGCTGCCCATGATGCTGCTGGGGGGGCTGGTGGGCGCCTTCGCCTGCCTGTTGCTGCTGGTGCTGATCAACCGGCGCAACGGCTTCCAGCCGGAGCGGATACTGCTGTCTGGCATCGCCATCACGGCGCTGTTCGAGCCGTTGCAGGCCATCGCCCTGGCCAACGGCGACCTGCGGGTGCAGCAACTGCTCTCCTGGATGTCCGGCTCCACCTATTACGTCACCCAGCCGGTGGCCCTTGCCCTGGTGGTACTGGCGCTGCTGATGCTGGCAGCCTGCCTGCTGGTGAGCCGCTGGCTCGATCTCATGCCCATGGGGCCGGCGGTAGCGACGGCTCTGGGGATCCATCTCGGCCGTGCCCAGCTCACCATCCTGCTGCTGGTGGCCGTGCTCACCGCCAGTGCCACCATGGTGATAGGCCCGCTCTCCTTTGCCGGTCTGCTGGCGCCGCACCTGGCCAGATTGATGGGGCTGGTGAGGGCGCGCTGGCACCTGCTCGGCGCCGCAGGCTGTGGTGCTTTGCTGATGGTGTCGGCGGACTGGATCGGCCAGCAGATCCTCTTTCCCCAGGAGGTGCCCGTCGGTCTGGTCTCCACCCTGTTAGGGGGTGCTTACTTCATGTGGTGCCTTCGCCGCCTCTAGGTCAGTGGATGAAAAGCGCACAAAAAAAGCCCGGGATGAACCCGGGCTTTTCATTGCCTGCTCCGCGGATTTACTTGCCGATGCAGAATGTAAATAATTTATTATCTTCAATATGTTAGTGACTTTTCGGGGGCCACTTGGGGTAAAAGTAACTAAAACAGCATATTGAGAGGCCGCTCACGGGTTTCTGCCATCGTGCAGCGTTCCCATATAGTCCATTCTCGATCGTGCAGCCTTCCCATATGAATCAACGCGATGCCACCACACGCAGTCAAAGCCGCCTTTTAGGTGAGTTTTGAACATATTTTGAACCGACTATAGCATCGTCCGGTGCCTAGAAAGCCGCTTTACTCTTCGAACCGTGCAAGTTTCCCCATAGGTAGTTTGGCTAACCGTGCAGTCATCCCACATACCGCCAATTTAATCCCAACCCTTTATCAGCCTGGCTGAGCGGGCTTTTAGGCCCTCTAGAATGGTGCTGCTGATGGTATCGGGGAAGTCTGCTGGCAATTGCTGGGTAACGCGCTCAATAACATCATCAACGGAGTTGGCCAGTTCTGTCAGGATCTCTTCCATAGCAGAACGCTCAAATCCCACAGTTTTTGCCGTTTGGAAGAAATGACGCGGGAATATCTGCTCAATGGAGTACTTCTTTCCCTTGCTGCTTGCTAGGCCCATAGCGAGCTTGGCGTCCCTTCGGTTGAGGCCTCGGCCACCAAACACTGGATAGACAGATAGGATGTCGTAAAAAGGGGTCAGGCGAAAACGCCCTTCCGGTTCAATAAAGACCGAGAAGTTCTTTGCATGGCCATCGGTGGCTGCCAGCAGCCAGAACAGGACCTGAGATTTCATGAACAGGTAGCGATCCTGTTCTGGTGTCGCAGAGCCCAGCAAGGTTTTCATGATGTCTGTGATCCCTGGTCCTCCATGGCTCTCGTATTTCCGTGCTGACGGAACATTCAATACCTGACAGAAATCTTCTTGGGGAAGGCGCATTATCCAACTGCGATCGGCAGCGTAACGTCTGTCGAAGCGTTCCACAGCCAGTGCTTTGACCTGGCCAACCTGCATCATGAAGCAGTGAGGTACGGGTAGACCAAACTCCTT
>NZ_JBFODR010000029.1:0-97385 GCF_040908425.1 Aeromonas sp. R2-1 | reverse complement strand
TAACACGGTAGGGGTACCGTTTTGTTATCCGGTTTGAAGCCGTATGACCACTCCCTTTTGTGGGCAACTGTCAGGTGAATACCATCTCCATACAGGCAGTAGAGGCAGTAGAGGCAGTAGAGGCAGTAGAGGCAGTAGAGGCAGTAGAGGCAGTAGAGGCAGTAGAGGCAGTAGAGGCAGTAGAGGCAGTAGAGGCAGTAGAGGCAGTAGAGGCAGTAGAGGCAGTAGAGGCAGTAGAGGCAGTAGAGGCAGTAGAGGCAGTAGAGGCAGTAGAGGCAGTATCAAAATCCACTAAAAGAAAAGCCGGGACAAGCCCGGCTTTTTCTTTTATCACTCAGCAGCTGCTTCAGCAGCGGCCGGGCGGTCTACCAGCTCAATGTAAGCCATAGGAGCGTTGTCGCCAGCGCGGAAACCGCATTTCAGAATGCGAGTATAACCGCCGGCGCGCTCCAGGTAGCGCGGGCCCAGTTCATTGAACAGCTTAGCCACGATCGCGTTATCGCGAGTACGGGCAAATGCCAGGCGACGATTAGCAACGCTATCAGTCTTGGCAAGGGTGATCAGCGGTTCAACTACACGACGCAGCTCTTTTGCCTTAGGCAGAGTCGTCTTGATGATCTCATGACGAACCAGGGAGCTGGCCATGTTGCGGAACATAGCCTGACGATGGCTGCTGTTCCGGTTCAGTTGACGACCACTCAAACGATGGCGCATGACCTTATCCTTCTAACTAAATCTGTGAAACCCGTAATCTGGATTACTCGTCAGCGATGCTGGCGGGCGGCCAGTTCTCAAGGCGCATGCCAAGAGACAGACCACGGGAGGCCAACACGTCCTTGATCTCAGTCAGGGACTTCTTACCGAGGTTAGGAGTCTTAAGCAACTCAACTTCGGTACGCTGTACCAGATCACCAATATAGTGGATAGCTTCTGCCTTCAGACAGTTCGCTGAACGAACTGTCAGCTCCAAATCATCGACAGGACGCAGCAGAATCGGATCAAACTCGGGTTTCTCTTCTTTCTTCTCGGGCACGCTGACATCGCGCAGATCCACGAAGGCTTCCAGTTGCTCTGCCAGAATAGTGGCGGAACGACGGATGGCTTCTTCCGGATCCAGAGTACCATTGGTCTCCATGTCGATAACAAGCTTGTCCAAGTCGGTGCGCTGTTCCACACGTGCCGCCTCGACATTGTAGGCGATGCGAACGATGGGGCTGAACGCGGAGTCCAGCAGCAGGCGACCGATGGGACGCTCTTCATCATCGTTGTGAACACGAGCAGAAGCAGGCACATAACCACGACCGCGCTGAACTTTCAGGCGCATGCTGATCTCAGCATTTGCACCAGTCAGGTGGCAGATTACGTGCTCCGGGTTTACGATCTCGACTTCATCACCGTGAGTGATATCACCAGCGGTAACGGGGCCTGTTCCAGACTTGGTCAGGGACAGAGTTACCTCGTCCTTGCCTTCCAGCTTCACAGCGATACCTTTCAGGTTGAGCAGGATTTCAAGAATGTCTTCCTGTACACCTTCTTTGCTGCTGTACTCGTGCAGTACTCCGTCGATCTCGACTTCAGTAACCGCACAACCGGGCATAGATGACAGCAAAATACGACGCAGGGCATTGCCCAGCGTGTGGCCAAAGCCACGCTCAAGCGGCTCGAGAGTCACTTTCGCGTGAGTCGGGCTAACTTGCTCGATGTCAACTAGCCGCGGTTTAAGAAAATCTGTTACAGAACCCAGCATTGTGTCCTCTCTTTAGAAGCTAGCTTTACTTGGAGTAAAGCTCGACGATCAGCTGTTCGTTAATGTCGGCAGACAGGTCGGAACGCTCCGGCAGGCGCTTGAAGGCACCTTCCATCTTAGCAGCGTCAACCTCTACCCAAGTCGGCTTCTCGCGCTGACCAGCAACTTCCAGGGAAGCTTTGATACGCGCTTGCTTCTTAGCCTTCTCGCGAACGCAGATCACGTCCTCAGGGGATACCTGGAAAGAAGGAACATTCACAACGCGGCCGTTTACCATGATGGCTTTGTGGCTCACCAGCTGACGAGATTCAGCACGAGTGGCGCCGAAGCCCATGCGGTAGACGACGTTGTCCAGACGACCTTCCAGCAGCTGCAACAGGTTTTCACCGGTGTTACCCTTTTGACGGGCAGCGTCGCGGTAGTAGTTGCGGAACTGTTTTTCCAATACGCCGTAGATACGACGTACTTTTTGTTTCTCGCGCAGTTGCACACCGTAGTCGGACAGACGCGCTTTACGCGCACCGTGTTGACCAGGAACGGTGTCAATCTTGCACTTAGAATCAATCGCACGAACACCAGACTTCAGGAAGAGGTCGGTGCCCTCACGACGGCTAAGCTTAAGCTTAGGACCGATATATCTTGCCATCTTCTTTCTCCAACAATCCTAGACCAAGTAGCTACAGCGTTACACGCGGCGCTTCTTGGGAGGACGACAACCGTTGTGCGGGATCGGAGTCACATCAGTAATGTTAGTGATGCGGAAACCAGCCGCGTTCAGAGCGCGGATGGAAGACTCACGACCGGGACCCGGACCTTTGACCATGACTTCCAGGTTCTTCACGCCGTATTCTTTGGCGATCTCACCAGCACGCTCAGCAGCTACCTGGGCAGCAAACGGAGTGGACTTACGGGAACCACGGAAACCGGAACCACCAGAGGTAGCCCAAGACAGAGCATTGCCCTGACGGTCAGTAATGGTCACGATTGTGTTGTTGAAAGATGCATGAACGTGCGCAATACCGTCGCTCACTTGCTTTTTAACGCGCTTGCGAGCACGAGTCGGAGTTTTAGCCATTTTCTACCTTCCCGTTACTTCTTGATAGCCTTGCGCGGACCCTTACGGGTACGAGCGTTGGTCTTGGTACGTTGACCACGAACAGGCAGGCTACGACGGTGACGCAAACCACGGTAGCAACCCAGATCCATCAATCGCTTGATGTTCATGGAAATCTGACGACGCAGGTCACCTTCGACGGTGAATTTACCTACTTGTTCACGCAGACTCTCGATCTGAGCTTCGTCCAGGTCTTTAATTTTCACATTCTCAGCGATACCGGCTGCGGCACAGATGGCCTTGGAGCGGGTACGACCGACGCCATAAATAGCAGTCAACGCAATGACTGCATGTTTATGGTCAGGAATGTTAATGCCAGCGATACGGGCCACTATTCACTCCTACATATAGTAGATAACGACCACCACAAAGCCCGTGAGCGGATACGTGGCGGTCAACCAATACACAACAAAAGTTGGCTGGCTATATTAGCCAGCACAACTATTTGTTGCAAGTACTAACCGTAAAAAATTAGCCTTGGCGCTGTTTATGCTTTGGCTCGCTGCAAATCACACGCACCACACCGTGACGCTTGATGATTTTGCAGTTACGGCAGATTGCCTTAACGGAAGCACGAACTTTCATTGCTTAACTCCGTAACTACGCCGACCTTTAGCGGCCGTAGCCCTTCAGGTTGGCCTTCCTCAGGACGTCGCCATATTGATGAGACATCATATGGGTCTGAACCTGAGCCATGAAGTCCATGATAACTACCACGATAATCAGCAGCGAGGTGCCACCGAAGTAGAACTGTACGTTCCAGGCAGTCATCAGGAACTGGGGTACCAGACAGATAAAGGTAATATAGAGCGCACCTGCCAATGTCAGGCGAGTCATAACCTTATCGATGTAACGTGCTGTCTGCTCGCCCGGGCGGATCCCCGGGATAAAGGCTCCACTCTTCTTCAGGTTATCTGCTGTCTCGCGGGGGTTGAACACCAGCGCGGTATAGAAGAAGCAGAAGAAGATAATGGCTGCTGCATAGAGCATCTCGTACAAGGGCTGACCCGGCTGCAGGACCATAGAGACCTGTTGCAGAATGTCAGCGATCTTGCCCTCGCCCTGACCAAACCAGGAGGTAATGGTACCCGGGAAGAGGATGATGCTGGATGCGAAAATCGCAGGAATCACACCGGCCATATTCACTTTCAACGGCAGGTGTGTGCTTTGCGCAGCGAATACCTGGCGGCCTTGTTGACGCTTGGCATAGTTAACGACGATACGACGCTGACCACGCTCCACGAACACCACAAAGTAAGTCACAGCGAAAACAATCAAGCCCAGCAACAACAACAGCAGGATGTGCAATTCCCCTTGACGTGCCTGTTCGGCCGTAGCGCCAATGGCATGAGGCAGACCGGCGACGATACCTGTGAAGATAATCAACGAGATACCATTACCAATCCCACGCTCGGTAATCTGTTCACCCAACCACATCAAGAACATGGTACCGGTGACCAGACTCACAACGGCTGTGAAATAGAAGCCCAAACCCGGATGAGTCACGAGTCCTTGCATCATATTCGGCAGACCGGTTGCAATACCAATGGCCTGGAACGTTCCCAAAACCAGCGTGCCCCAACGGGTATATTGGCTAATCTTGCGACGGCCGGATTCACCTTCTTTCTTGAGTTCAGCAAGAGCAGGGTGAACCACAGTCAGCAACTGGATAATGATCGACGCCGAAATGTACGGCATGATCCCCAGTGCAAGAATAGAAGCACGCGAGAGTGCACCACCACTGAACATGTTGAACATCTCAATGATGGTGCCCTTCTGTTGTTGGAACAACTCGGCCAGTACGGCGGCGTCAATACCAGGGATCGGCACATAAGAGCCTGCACGGAACACGATAATTGCCCCGAGAACGAAGAGCAGACGGCTCTTCAGTTCGCTCAGACCACCTTGTGCTTTAACATCCAATCCTGGTTTCTTAGCCATTGTACTGATTATTCCTCGATTTTACCGCCAGCGGCCTCGATGGCTGCACGTGCACCTTTGGTGACGGACAGACCACGAACGGTCACAGCACGGTCAATGTTGCCAGACAGAACAACTTTAGCGAACACGATGTTTTTGGTAATAACACCGGCTTGCTTCAGAGTGCTCACGTCGACCACATCACCTTCTACCAGGGCGATTTCGTTCAGGCGCACTTCGGCAGAAACCAAAGATTTGCGAGAGAAGAAACCGAACTTCGGCAGACGGATTTTCAAAGGCATCTGGCCGCCTTCGAAACCGTTGCGGACCTTGCCGCCACCGGAACGAGAGGTTTGACCTTTAACACCACGACCACCGGTCTTGCCCAGACCAGAACCGATACCACGGCCCGGACGGTGCTTGACGCGCTTGGAGCCAGCGGCCGGAGACAGAGTATTCAGACGCATGCTTAGCCCTCCACCTTAACCATGTAATAAACCTGGTTGATCATGCCGCGTACGCAGGGAGTATCTTCCAGCTCAACGGTGTGACCAATGCGACGCAGACCCAGACCACGCAGAGTCGCCTTGTGCTTTGGCAGACGGCCGATAGAGCTGCGAGTTTGAGTTACTTTTACAGTGTTAGCCATGTCGCATTACCCCAGAATTTCTTCAACGCGCAGACCACGCTTGGCCGCGATCTGTTCCGGTGATTGACCGTGAACCAGAGCGTCGACAGTTGCGCGAACAACGTTGATTGGGTTGGTGGAACCGTAGGTCTTGGCCAGCACGTTGTGGATACCAGCAACTTCCAGTACGGCACGCATGGCGCCGCCTGCAATGATACCAGTACCTTGGGAGGCCGGCTTCATGAACACGGTGGAACCAGAGTGAACGCCACGCACCGGGTGGTGCAGGGTGCCGTTGTTCAGCTCAACCTTGTTCAGGTTACGCTTAGCCTGTTCCATCGCCTTTTGAATGGCGGCCGGAACTTCACGGGCCTTACCGTAACCGTAACCTACACGGCCGTTACCATCACCCACCACGGTCAACGCGGTGAAGGACATGATACGACCACCTTTAACAGTTTTCGAAACACGGTTTACTGCAATGAGCTTTTCTTGCAGTTCGCCGGCTTGAGATTCGACTTTAGCCATCTTCGACTCCTAGCTTAGAACTGAAGACCAGCGTCACGAGCAGCGGCAGCCAGAGCGGCTACACGACCGTGATACTTGAAACCGGAACGATCGAAAGATACGTTCTGAACGCCTTTGGCAATAGCACGCTCAGCGATAGCCTTACCTACAGCGGTAGCAGCATCTGCGTTACCGGTGTATTTCAGAGCTTCACTGATGGCTTTCTCTACTGTGGAAGCAGAGGCCAGAACTTCGGAACCGTTGGCTGCAATAACCTGCGCATAGATATGACGCGGGGTACGGTGAACAACCAGACGGGTAGCTCCCAGTTCCTGCATCTTTTTCCGAGCACGAGTAGCACGACGGAGACGAGCTGCTTTCTTGTCCATAGTGTTACCTTACTTCTTCTTAGCTTCTTTAGTACGCACTTGCTCGTTGGCATAGCGTACACCCTTGCCCTTGTAGGGCTCCGGAGCGCGGTAAGCACGGATATCGGCTGCGACTTGGCCAACCAGCTGCTTGTCCACACCACGCAGAACGATCTCGGTGGCGGACGGACATTCAGCGGTGACACCAGCCGGCAGCGCATGCTCTACCGGGTGAGAGAAGCCCAGTGCCAGCGCAACAGCATTGCCCTTGATGGAGGCTTTGTAACCTACACCAACCAGCTGCAGCTTGCGCTCGAAGCCTTGGGTAACACCGACTACCATGTTGTTGACCAATGCACGGGCAGTACCGGCCTGAGCGTCAGCACCAGCGATGCCATCGCGCGGGGCGAACTTCAGTACATTGTCTTCTTTGGTCACTTCTACACCGGCGTGGATGGAACGAACCAGGGAACCCTTGCCACCTTTGATGGACAGTTCTTGGCCGTTCAGAGTCACCTCTACGCCAGCAGGAATAGTGACGGGTGCCTTAGCAACGCGAGACATTTCCGACCTCCTATTAAGCGACGTAGCAGATGATCTCACCACCCATGCTTGCCTTGCGGGCAGCACGGTCGGTCATCACACCTTTAGACGTGGACACGATAGCAACACCGAGACCGCCCATGACTTTCGGCAGATCAGTAGTGCGCTTGTAAATACGCAGGCCGGGACGGCTCACGCGTTGGATCAGTTCTACAACCGGCTTGCCCTGGAAATACTTCAGTTCGATTTCCAGTTCCGGTTTCACGTCACCAGCTACGTTGTAGCCAGCGATGTAACCTTCTTCTTTCAGCACTTTGGCGATAGCCACTTTCAGCTTGGAAGAAGGCATGGAAACCGCAACTTTGCTCGCCGCCTGACCGTTACGGATGCGGGTCAGCATATCCGCGATCGGATCTTGCATGCTCATAGTCTAACTCCCGAGATTCTTACCAAGAGGCCTTTTTGAGGCCCGGAATTTCGCCCTTCATGGCATGCTCACGCACCTTGATGCGAGAGAGGCCAAACTTCCGCAGGAAACCGTGCGGACGACCAGTGATGTTGCAACGGTTACGCTGGCGGGACGGACTGGAATCACGGGGCAGCTGTTGCAGTTGCAAGACAGCATCCCAACGCGCTTCTTCAGAAGCGTTCATATCAACGATGATAGCTTTCAGCTCGGTACGCTTGGTCGCGAACTTGGCTGCCAGCTTCGCACGCTTTGCTTCACGTGCTTTCATGGATGTTTTAGCCATAACCCTAACCTTACTTGCGGAATGGGAAGTTAAAGGCAGCCAGCAGAGCACGGCCTTCTTCGTCGGTATTCGCGGAAGTGGTGATGGTGATATCCAGACCACGGACGCGATCGACCTTGTCATAGTCGATTTCCGGGAAGATGATTTGCTCACGCACGCCCATGGAGTAGTTACCACGGCCATCGAACGCCTTGGCGTTCAGACCACGGAAGTCACGGATACGCGGTACGGAGATGCAAATCAGCCGTTCCAGGAACTCCCACATACGCTCGCCACGCAGGGTTACTTTACAACCTATCGGGTAGCCTTCACGAATCTTGAAGCCCGCAACAGATTTGCGTGCTTTGGTGATCAGCGGCTTCTGACCGGAAATGGCAGCCATATCGGCAGCAGCATTTTCCAGCAACTTCTTGTCAGAGATCGCTTCACCAACACCCATGTTCAGGGTGATTTTCTCGATCCGAGGGACTTGCATGATAGTCTTGTAACCGAACTGCTTGGACAGTTCATTTACTACATCGGATTTGTAGTAATCATGCAGTTTCGCCATCGTTAAACTCCAATTACTTCACAAGTTCGCCGGTGGATTTGAAGAAACGGACTTTCTTGCCGTCTTCAATCCGGAAACCAACGCGGTCAGCCTTGCCAGTGGCAGAGTTGAACAGCGCGACGTTAGATACATCGATGGGGGCTTCTTTGGTGACGATGCCGCCAGCCTGACCCAGTGCGGGTACCGGCTTTTGGTGTTTCTTCACCTGGTTGATGCCTTCCACGATTACCTTACCTTTTGCAATCAGGACTTGAGTGACTTTGCCACGCTTGCCCTTGTCTTTGCCGGTAAGAACAATTACTTCGTCTTCGCGACGGATTTTAGCTGCCATCGTTCGACTCCTTACAGTACTTCGGGTGCCAGGGACACAATCTTCATGAACTTCTCGTTACGGAGTTCACGGGTCACCGGGCCAAAAATACGAGTACCGATTGGCTGTTGGTTGTTGTTAAGCAACACAGCCGCATTGTTGTCGAAACGGATGACAGAGCCGTCCGGACGACGAACGCCTTTACGGGTGCGTACGACCACCGCGTTATACACATCACCTTTCTTCACTTTACCGCGAGGAATGGCTTCCTTGATGGAAACCTTGATGATGTCGCCGATGCCGGCATAACGGCGGTGCGAACCACCCAGAACCTTAATACACATTACACTGCGAGCGCCGGAGTTGTCGGCAACACCCAGCATACTTTGCATCTGGATCATCTTAGTGCTCCGCTTTGTTTACTTCTTATCCCTGATGGGATCTGGCTGCCTTCAAAAGGCGCGAAACTATAACACAGCTATTTTTGAAAAGGTAGCCTAAAAAACAAACGGCCCCGATGGGGGGCCGTTTGGGCTAAAAAGTACCGAATTAGGCCTTTTCTACGACAGCAACCAGGGTCCAGGACTTGGTCTTGGACAGCGGGCGGCACTCGCGGATTTCCACGAGATCGCCAGCCTTGCACTCGTTGTTCTCGTCATGCACGTGCAGCTTGGTAGTGCGCTTGATGATCTTACCGTAGATCGGGTGCTTTACCTTGCGCTCGATAGCGACGGTGATGGACTTGTCCATCTTGTCGCTAATTACACGACCTTGCAGAGTACGGATCTTGTCAGTCATTACGCACCTGCCTTCTCAGTCAGTACAGTCTTGATACGTGCGACGTCACGACGCACTTGTTTCAGAGTGTGAGTCTGAGCCAGCTGGCCGGTGGAAGCTTGCATGCGCATGTTGAATTGCTCACGCAGCAGACCCAGCAGCTCCTGGTTCAGTTCTTCGACGCTCTTTTGACGCAGATCTTGGGCTTTCATCACATCACCGTCTTAATTACGAAAGTGGTCTGAACAGACAGCTTAGCTGCGGCCAGGGCAAACGCTTCACGCGCCAGAGCCTCAGGTACACCATCCATCTCGTACAGAACCTTGCCAGGCTGGATCGGGCAAACCCAGTATTCCACGTTACCCTTACCTTTACCCATACGAACTTCGAGGGGCTTTTCGGTGATGGGCTTGTCCGGGAACACACGGATCCAGATCTTGCCTTGACGCTTAACGTGACGGGTCATGGCACGACGGGCTGCTTCGATTTGACGAGCAGTCAGTTGACCACGAGATGTCGCCTTCAGGCCAAAGGTACCGAAGGATACTTCGTTACCGGCATTGGCCAGACCGCGGTTACGACCCTTGTGGGTCTTGCGGAATTTAGTACGCTTAGGTTGCAACATTTACCGAATCTCCTTACTTGGCAGCGCGGCGCTTGTTGTCACGCTTGGGCTTCGCAGGAGCTTGCTCTTGAGCAGCGGCAGCATTGACTGCAGCCAGACCGCCCAGAACTTCGCCCTTGAAGATCCAAACTTTAACGCCGATCACACCGTAAGTGGTGTGGGCTTCAGAAGTTGCGTAGTCGATGTCGGCGCGCAGGGTGTGCAGGGGCACACGACCTTCACGGTACCATTCGGTACGCGCGATTTCAGCACCGCCCAGACGACCGGAAACTTCCACTTTGATGCCCTTGGCACCCAGGCGCATGGCGTTCTGTACGGCGCGCTTCATAGCACGACGGAACATTACGCGACGCTCCAGCTGGGAAGTGATGCTGTCGGCAACCAGTTTGCCATCCAGCTCCGGCTTGCGGACTTCGGAAATGTTGATCTGAGCAGGCACGCCAGCGATTGCGGCTACAGCTTTGCGCAGTTTTTCAACGTCTTCGCCTTTCTTGCCGATCACGACACCCGGACGAGCGGTGTGAATGGTCACACGGATGCTCTTGGCCGGACGCTCGATGGTGATCTTGGACAAGGAAGCGTTTTTCAGCTCCTTGGTCAGGAACTGGCGTACTTGGAAATCGCTGTACAGGTTGTCAGCGAAGTCTTTGGTGTTCGCGAACCAGGTAGAATTCCAAGGCTTGGTAATACCCAGGCGAATGCCATTAGGATGTACTTTCTGACCCATTGCTTATCTCCCAGCCTTAGCGTCGGATACCACTACAGTGATGTGAGCGGTACGCTTGAGGATACGATCCGCGCGACCTTTGGCACGCGGGCGGATGCGCTTCATGGAGGGACCTTCGTCTACCATGATGGTGGCAACACGCAGGGTGTCGATATCGGCACCTTCGTTGTGCTCAGCGTTGGCAATGGCAGATTCCAGCACTTTCTTCACCAGAACAGCAGCCTTTTTCGGGCTGAAGGTCAGGATGTTCAGAGCCTTGTCTACGGACAGACCACGTACTTGATCGGCTACCAGACGAGCTTTCTGGGCAGAAGTACGGGCATAACGGTGTTTAGCGATAGCTTCCATCATTTATCCCTTAGCGCTTCTTAGCCTTCTTATCAGCAGCATGGCCGCGATAAGTACGAGTCGGTGCGAATTCACCCAGTTTGTGACCGATCATTTCTTCGGTAACGAAAACCGGAACGTGCTGACGACCATTATGGACAGCGATGGTCAAACCGATCATGTTCGGGATGATCATTGAACGACGGGACCAGGTCTTAACCGGCTTTTTATCCCCGCTTTCCACCGCTTTCTCTACCTTCTTCAGCAAGTGCAGGTCGATAAATGGACCCTTCTTGAGAGAACGTGGCATGGTGATTCCTCTATGTTAACAATTACTTGTTACGACGACGTACGATGTACTTGTCGGTACGCTTGTTCTTACGGGTCTTGAAGCCCTTAGCCTTCTGGCCCCATGGGGACACAGGCTGCATGCCCTTGTTACGACCCTCACCACCACCGTGCGGGTGATCAACCGGGTTCATCGCCATACCGCGAACGGTCGGACGAATACCACGCCAGCGGTTAGCACCGGCTTTACCCAGTTGACGCAGCATGTGCTCGGAGTTACCCACTTCACCGATGGTAGCGCGGCACTCGGCCAGAACTTTACGTACTTCGCCGGAACGCAGACGCAGAGTTACATAGTTACCTTCACGAGCCAGGATCTGGATGAAAGTACCAGCGGAACGAGCCAGCTGGGCACCTTTACCAGGCTTCATCTCAACGGCGTGAACGGTAGAACCGACCGGGATGTTGCGCATCGGCAGGGTGTTACCTACCTTGATGGCAGCATCAGCACCAGAGGCGATTGCATCACCAGCTTTCAGGCCTTTCGGGGCCAAGATGTAACGACGCTCACCGTCTGCATACAGCACCAGGGCGATGTTTGCGGTACGGTTAGGATCGTATTCCAGACGCTCAACTTTGGCCGGAATGCCGTCTTTGTCGCGCTTGAAGTCGATCAGACGGTAGTGTTGCTTGTGACCACCACCGATATGACGAGTGGTGATACGACCGTTGTTGTTACGGCCACCGGACTTGCTTTTGCTGTCCAGCAGAGCGGCGAAGGGCTTGCCCTTGTACAGCTCTTGGTTGACGATCTTGACGACGTGGCGGCGGCCCGGAGAAGTAGGCTTGCACTTAACGATTGCCATTTTTCAGAACTCCTCTTACTCGGCTGCGCCCATGAAGTCGATGTCCTGACCAGCTTTCAGGGTCACATAAGCCTTTTTCCAATCGGAACGACGGCCTACGCGTGCACCTGCGCGCTTGGTCTTACCCTTCATGTTCAGGGTACGGACGGTCTCAACTTCGACCTCGAACAGTTTCGCAACTGCAGCTTTGACTTCCGCCTTGGTGGCATCAACAGCAACTTTGAACACGATAGTGTTCTGCTTTTCTGCGACCATGGTGCTCTTTTCAGAGATGTGCGGAGCCTTCAGAACTTTCAGCAGACGCTCTTCACGGATCATGCCAGCATCTCCTCGATTTGCTTAACTGCGTCAGCAGTCATCAGAACCTTGTCGAAAGCGATCAGGCTGACCGGGTCGATACCGGCAACGTCACGCACGTCAACTTTGTACAGGTTACGAGCAGCCAGGAACAGGTTCTCATCGACTTCAGCAGTCACGATCAGAACGTCAGTCAGTTCCATTTCTTTCAGCTTGGCGATCAGTTCTTTGGTCTTCGGCGCTTCGATGCCGAACTTCTCAACAACGATCAGGCGCTCTTGACGTACCAGCTCGGACAGGATGCTACGGATAGCGCCGCGGTACATCTTCTTGTTTACTTTCTGGCTGTGATCTTGCGGCTTAGCAGCAAAGGTCACACCACCGGAACGCCAGATGGGCGAACGGATGGAGCCAGCACGGGCACGACCAGTACCCTTCTGACGCCACGGCTTTTTGCCGCCACCAGACACTTCAGAGCGAGTCAGCTGCGCACGAGTACCCTGACGGGCACCAGCGGCATATGCAACGACAACCTGGTGAACCAGAGCTTCGTTGAATTCGCGCCCGAAGGTAGTCTCGGAAACTTCAAGAGCGCTCTTGGCGTCTTTCATTACCAATTCCATTACTATCTCCTCAGACGTTACGCTTTGACGGCAGGTTTAACGATCACGTTGCCGTTGGTTGCACCCGGTACTGCGCCTTTGATGAGCAGCAGGTTGCGTTCAGCGTCAACACGAACCAGTTCCAGGTTCTGAGTCGTTACACGCTCAGCACCCATGTGACCAGCCATCTTCTTGCCCTTGAATACACGGCCCGGGGTCTGGTTTTGACCGATGGAGCCAGGTACACGGTGGGACAGGGAGTTACCGTGGGTCATATCCTGGGTACGGAAGTTCCAGCGCTTAACAGTACCGGCAAAACCTTTACCCTTGGATGTGCCGGTAACGTCTACCAGCTTAACGTCAGCGAGAAGATCTACTTTCAGCTCGCTACCAACAGTGAAAGTTTCACCGTTGTTCAGGCGGAATTCCCACAGACCGCGACCGGCTTCTACACCAGCTTTGGCGAAGTGGCCAGCTTCCGGCTTGGTTACGCGGCTGGCTTTCTTGGCGCCAGTGGTAACCTGAATAGCGTTGTAGCCGTCGGTTTCTACAGATTTGACCTGAGTTACACGGTTAGCTTCAACTTCGATAACAGTCACCGGGATAGAAACGCCATCTTCAGTGAAGATGCGAGTCATACCCACTTTGCGACCTACAAGACCGATTGTCATTGTTATCAACCTCTTTCCGTAATTAACCCAGGCTGATCTGGACGTCTACACCAGCTGCCAGATCCAGACGCATCAGAGCGTCAACGGTCTTGTCAGTCGGCTCAACGATGTCTACCAGACGCTTGTGAGTGCGGATCTCGTACTGATCACGCGCGTCTTTGTTGACGTGCGGGGAGATCAGAACGGTGAAACGCTCTTTGCGAGTCGGCAGCGGGATAGGACCGCGAACCTGCGCGCCAGTGCGCTTAGCAGTTTCAACGATTTCCGCAGTGGATTGATCGATCAGGCGATGATCAAAAGCCTTCAGGCGGATACGGATTCTTTGGTTCTGCATTGACAGAGCTCCAATAGATAAAAGAACATAAATCAACACCGCCCGACCGGGATTACTCCCGCCAGAGGTGTGATTTTTCACGTTTCCTCCCATATCGGGAGGACTGTATGGCTGGCAACTCGTAAACGGGAAGCTCAGCAAACAGACATATCGTCTGGCTGCCTCATGGGCAAGCGGAGAGGATTATACGGATTTTTTCCACTCACGCAAGTGAAGGCGGACAGATTGTGCGCAATTTTATGTGACAGATGGATCTCGCCAACGGCTGGGCAAGCCCTTGCCTGGCAGGGTAACGACAATGTAGCAAACAGGCTGATAGACTGCGCGCTCGCCCCTGTCTGCGGAACCCATCCCATGCTCAAGAATCAGAAGAAAGCCTACCAGTACGGGCTCTGTGCCGTCGCCCTCTGGTCCACGGTGGCCAGCGCCTTCAAGATCTCCCTCGCCTACTTTGAACCGGTACAGCTGCTGCTGGTCGCGGCCTGCACCTCGACCCTGACGCTGGGGTGCATCGTGGCCTGTCAGGGCAAACTGCCGCTACTGCTCGACTACATCAAGAGTCGCCCCCTCTACTACCTCGCTCTCGGGGTCCTGAACCCCTTCCTCTATTACCTGCTGCTGTTCAAGGCATATGATCTGCTGCCCGCCCAGCAGGCGCAGACTCTCAACTACACCTGGGCCATCACCCTCAGCCTGCTGGCCGTTCCCTTCCTCGGTCAAAAGCTGCGCCGCCGCGATGGCGTCGCCATCGTGCTCGGCTATTTCGGCGCCCTGGTGATCGCCACCAGGGGGGACGTGTTCGGTCTGCAGTTCGACAGTCCGCTCGGCGTCACGCTGGCGCTGGTGTCGACCCTGATCTGGGCCGGTTACTGGATCCTCAACACCCGCAATCAGGGGGATCCCGTCGTCAGCCTGCTGCTCGGCTTCCTCATCAGCCTGCCCTTCATCATCGTGGCGACCTGGTTGCTCTCGGACTTTGCCATGACCGCCTGGCAGGGATGGGCCGGCGCCATCTATGTGGGGCTGTTCGAGATGGGTTTCGGTTTCGTGCTCTGGCTGATGGCCCTGCGCCACGCCACCAACACGGCCCCCATCAGCAACCTCATCTTCATCTCGCCGTTTGCCTCTTTGGTGCTGCTCAACCTGTTGATCGGCGAAACCATTCACCCGGCAACCCCCATCGGGCTGGTTCTCATCGTCGCCGCCCTGCTTATCCAGCAACTCAAATATGGCAAGCGCTACCGCAAGGTGAGCGACCCCCACCCCTGACAGACAAAGGGCGTATCCCTCGATACGCCCTGCTTTCAATCCATCCACTCCAGAGGCTGGTTCTTGGGTAGCCGGATCTCCACCTGCAAGCCCCCCAGTTCGGAGCGCCCCAACCTGATGGTGCCGTGATGCTGGGAGACTATCTTGGCAACGATGGCCAGCCCCAGCCCACTCCCGCCACCGGTGCGCGCCACATTGCCCTGGGTGAAGGGCTTGAGCACCCGGGAGTAGTCCTCTTCTGCGATCCCCGGGCCATTGTCGGAGAGTCGCAGCCGCACCCAGTGGCCATCATCCCTGAGCTCGGCCTGCAACCGGGTCGCGCCATAGCGCAGGGAGTTGCCCGACAGATTGTTGAGGATACGGCGAATACTGATGGGATGGCAGGCCACACGCACCGCCTCCTCCGGCAGGAGCAGCTCCACTTCCAGTCCCTGATCGGTCTGCATCAGCAACGCATCGTGAATGAGCTGGGTCAGGTCGACGGGCCGGGCATCGAGCCCCTCGTTCGGGCGAATGTAGTCGATGAACTGATCGATGATGCCGTTCGACTCATCGATGTCCGCATTGATGCTCTCCTTGAGGTACTCATCCCCGGAGGACATCATCTCGGTCGCGAGACGAATACGGGTAAGAGGGGTGCGCAAATCGTGGGATACCCCGGCCATCATCAGGTTGCGCTCCTCGATCAGCCCCTTGATGGAGCTCGACATGTGGTTGAAGGTGCGGGTCAGGCGGCGCACCTCCCGCGAGCCCTGCTCCCCCAGGGCATCGGGAAAGTTGCCGCGCGCTACCGCCACCGCCCCCGCTTCCAGATCCTCCAGCGGCCGCACCAGCTGACGGGCAAAACGCCAGGCTGCAAACAGGGTCACCACCAGCAAGACGCTCATATAGAGGATGAGCGGTTCGATGTCGTCATCTTCAATTTCCGTCAGGGGAATGCGCACCCACATCTGGCTGGCCTGGGGAGGCTGGATCCAGATGATGTAGTGATCCTGGATTTCAACCCTGACCCTGGTATCCCCTTTCAATTCGCGGCTGATGCTCTGCTCCAGATAGGGGTAGGGCTTGGAATCATTCAGCCCGTGCTGCTCCGCCTCGCTCTGGGTATAGATGTCGCTGCCAGTGGTCACATAGACCAGCGCCTCGGCATCTTCACTGAGCGCCAGCTGGTTTTTGTCCACCGGGAAGATGAGTTTGACCTGGTTTGCCAGCAGGTGGCTGATCTGCTTGACGGTCGGCGCCAGCAGGTAGTTGTAGAAGGTAACGTAGGAGACGACTTGATAGACCACCAGCACGGCAGCCAGAAACCAGAGCATGCGGGAGAACATGCTGCCCACTTTCTTCATGCGTTCTCACCGTCCGGTACGAACACATACCCCAGACCCCAGACGGTCTGCAGATAGCGGGGCTGGGCCGGGTCCTGTTCCAGCAGGCGGCGCAGGCGGGAGACCTGCACATCGATGCTGCGCTCGGTGGCCGTGTACTCGCGACCACGGGCCAGGTTCATCAGCTTGTCACGGGAGAGCGGTTCGCGAGGATGACTCACCAGCACCTTGAGCACGGCGAACTCCCCGCTGGTCAGGGCAACCGGTTCGCCATCACGACTCAGTTCACGGGTCGCCAGATTGAGCTGGTAGGCCCCGAAACTCACCATCTTCTCCGCCGCGGAAGGGGCGCCGGGCAGCTCCACGGTATGGCGGCGCAGCACGGCGCGGATCCGGGCCAGCAGCTCACGGGGGTTGAACGGCTTGGGCAGATAATCGTCGGCCCCCATCTCCAGACCGACGATGCGATCCACCTCGTCTCCCTTGGCGGTGAGCATCAAGACGGGGATCTGGTTGCCGGCCTCGCGCAGGCGGCGGCAGATGGAGAGGCCGTCTTCCCCCGGCAGCATCAGATCAAGCACCATCAGGCTGAAGTTTTCACGCGTCAGCAGGCGATCGGCCTGCTCCCCGTTGGCGACACCCCGCACTACAAACCCCTGCTCGGTGAGGTAGCGCTCCAGCAAGGAACGCAGTTTCAGATCGTCGTCCACCACCAGGACCTTGTATTGCTGACTCATTGCCACCTCTCTTTTCTGTCTCCCCTCATACTAGAGCCGCCCCCTGCAACCACAAAGCATAAATATGTTACCGGTTATTGCCCTCATTCGGCCCCGGAGCCGGGAAGGATGGATGGCCAGCTCTGCTTTTGCTCGACAGGGCGGCGACAATGACTAAGATCCCGGGCAACCGGATGCAATTGGCGAGGGAGTGATAACCCCATGAAAACCAAACTCATTACCCGTGAAGGCTACACCAGGCTCCGGCAGGAGCACGACATGCTCTGGCGGGAGGAGAGGCCCGATGTCACCAAAAAAGTAGCTTGGGCGGCGAGCCTGGGTGATCGCAGCGAGAATGCCGATTACCAGTACAACAAGAAACGCCTGCGGGAGATCGACCGCCGGGTTCGCTACCTGCGCAAGTGCCTGGAAGAGCTGACCATAGTCGACTACTCCCCCTCCCAGGAGGGCAAGGTCTTCTTCGGCGCCTGGGTCGAGGTGGAAAACGACGAGGGTGAGACCAAGCGCTTTCGCATCGTCGGCTATGACGAGATCTTCGGCCGCAAGGATTACATCTCCATCGACTCCCCCATGGCCCGTGCCCTGCTCAAGAAAGAGGTGGGCGATGAAGCCATGGTTCAAACGCCAGTGGGTGACGCCTGCTGGTACATCAATGAGATCAGCTATCCCAAATAAGCCAGGCCGAGCCTCACTGCCAAATCGGCTGACAAGGCCAGGAGAGACCGAGCATGTCCGCCCACCGGGTATGAGAAACGTCATTTCTGCCGGGGTGGCATCCCGCTGCCCGACCCCATATAGTGCTCACACCCGGCGCCTTGCGGCGCCAACCGGCCCGCGCGGCAGTGGTCCGGCTGGTACCTTGAGTACCGCCAGGACAGACCCCTGCCCGGCGACATCGCCTCGCGCCTGCCCGTTGACCAGGACCCGACCAAGAGACCCTCCATGCAAAGCCACGTAATAGAACATCAGATTGCCGGTGAGCTGAATGCCCGCCCGGAGCAGGTGCAGGCCGCCGTTCGCCTGCTGGACGAAGGTGCCACCGTCCCCTTCATCGCCCGTTATCGCAAAGAGGTGACCGGCGGTCTGGACGACAGCCAGCTGCGTACCCTGGAGAGTCGCCTCGGCTACCTGCGTGAACTGGCGGATCGCCGCCAGGTGATCCTGCGCTCCATCGAAGAGCAGGGCAAACTGACCCCCGAGCTGGCCCGCGAGCTGAACGACGCCGACAGCAAGACCCGGCTGGAAGACCTCTACCTCCCCTACAAGCCCAAGCGCCGCACCAAGGGGCAGATGGCCATCGAAGCGGGGTTGGAGCCACTGGCCGACCTGCTGCTGAGCGACCCGCTGAAAGATCCCGAGCAGGAGGCGGTTCGCTTCCTCAATGCCGAGCAGGGGATCACCGACGGCAAGGCCGCCCTCGACGGTGCCCGCTATATCCTGATGGAGCGCTTCGCCGAGCAGGCCGACCTGCTGGAGAAGCTGCGGGACTACCTGTGGCACAACGCCACCCTGCGCGCTCGCGTGGTGGCCGGCAAGGAGCAGGAAGGGGCCAAGTTCAAGGATTACTTCGAACATGACGAACCTCTGCACAAGGCCCCCTCCCACCGGGTGCTGGCCATGCTGCGCGGTCGCAACGAGGGAGTGCTCAATCTGGCGCTGGTCGCTGGTGACGATGAGGGCGCCAGCCCCTGCGAAGGGATCATTGCCCATCACCTCAGGCTCAACTTGCAACACCGCCCGGCCGACAAGTGGTTGCAAGGGGTGGTGAGCTGGACCTGGAAGATCAAGCTCTCCTTGCAGATGGAGACCGAGCTGATCGGTCGCATCCGCGAATCGGCAGAAGACGAGGCGATCAAGGTATTCGCCATGAACCTCAAGGATCTGCTGATGGCGGCGCCGGCCGGCATGCGTTGCACCATGGGGCTGGATCCCGGCATCCGCACCGGGGTCAAGGTGGCGGTGGTGGATGCCACCGGCAAGCTGGTCGATCACGCGACCATTTATCCGTTCGAACCCAAACGCCAGGTTGACCAGAGTCTCAAGACCCTGAGCGAGCTGTGCCAGAAGCACAAGGTCGAGCTCATCAGCATCGGCAACGGCACCGCATCCCGGGAAACCGACCGCCTGGTGAGCGATCTGTTCGAGCGCTACCCGGCCGCCAAGGCACAGAAGATAGTAGTGAGTGAAGCGGGGGCATCGGTCTACTCCGCCTCCGAGCTCGCCTCCCAGGAATTCCCGGATCTCGACGTCTCCATTCGCGGCGCTGTCTCCATCGCCCGCCGGCTGCAGGATCCCCTGGCCGAGCTGGTCAAAATCGATCCCAAGAGCATAGGTGTGGGCCAGTACCAGCACGACGTCGGCCAGAGCCAGCTGGCCCGCCGCCTCGACGCGGTGGTCGAGGATTGCGTGAACGCGGTGGGGGTGGATGTGAATACCGCCTCGGTCGCCCTGCTCAACCGGGTTTCCGGCCTCTCCCAGACCCTGGCCCAGAACATCGTCGCCTACCGCGACGAGAACGGCGCCTTCAAGAGTCGTCAGCAGTTGCTGAAAGTAAGCCGGCTCGGGCCCAAGGCATTCGAGCAGTGCGCCGGCTTCCTGCGCATTCGGGGCGGCAGCAATCCGCTGGACGGCTCGGCGGTGCACCCGGAATCCTACCCGGTGGTGGAGCGGATCCTCGCCAAGCTGGAGCAGACCGTGGACAGCCTGCTCGGCAACAGCAGCCTGCTGCGCACCCTCAAGCCCACCGACTACACCGACGAGCAGTTCGGGGTGCCTACAGTCACGGACATCATCGGCGAGCTGGACAAGCCCGGCCGCGACCCGCGTCCCGAGTTCAAGACCGCCACCTTCAAGGAAGGGGTGGAGAAAATCAGCGATCTGGTGCCCGAGATGGTGCTGGAGGGTGTGGTCACCAACGTCACCAACTTCGGCGCCTTCGTCGACATCGGTGTCCATCAGGACGGGCTGGTGCACATTTCTTCCCTCACCGATCGCTTCGTCAAGGATCCCCGCGAGGTGGTCAAGGCCGGTGACATCGTCCGGGTCAAGGTGCTGGAAGTCGACGTACCGCGCAAACGCATCAGTCTGACCATGCGTCTGGATGAAAAAGCCGGCCAGCCTGCACGCAAACCGGCCGAGCCGCGTCACACCGGCAACGCCCGACCGAAACAGGCGCCCCGTCAGAGCGCTCCGACCGAGGGTGCCATGGGCAACGCCTTCGCGGCTGCCCTGTCGAAACTGAAGAAATAAGTCCCCAGAATGCAAAAAAGCCCCGAAAGGGGCTTTTTCATGCCTGCACGGAGCGGGATCAAACGTCCTGACTCAGGCTATGGGGGGAGGCTGGCCTCACCGCTTGCTGATAGTGCCTGGCAATCACCTGGTTTCGATTGTCCATATAAGCACCGAGCGGGCCTGTGGTTTCCTGCCTGAGAGTCATCAGATCCTTGCGGGCCTGTGCCTCCTTGCCAGAGGCGGCACGGGCCACACTCATGTCTTGTGACGATGGTTCATCGGGAGCCAGTGCAGCGGCACGCACCTGCTGCATCTTGGCGATGGTCGCGGCGGGATCCCCGGGAATGGTCCCCATGTCGATGACCACCTCCCCCCCGGTGGCATAACGCTTGCCATCCGGCCCACGGGAAAACTGGTAGGTAGGGCTCCCCGCATGCTCGCCGCCGGCGGCCTGGTGAGCCTGCTCATGCTTGCGAACTTCGAGATCCCGTTCGACCAGCGCAGCCACCTGACGCTGCTGCTTTTGCTGCTCCTGCTGTTCACCCTCCTGACGTTGTCGACGCTCCCCCTCCTCCCCCGTTGCCTCGACAAAACGGTGCGCCACCATCACGGGGCCGGTCTGGCCGTTCTCTTTCGTGGACGAGGATGGGGCGGCGGGATTGGCCTGGGCGGCCCGGGATCTCTCTTTCTGGGAACCGACGCCGGACTCGGCGTTGGACGCTTCGCTCTGGCGGCTGGGGGGCACCAGTTCGGCGCGGCGGTTGTCAGTCTGTGCCGATTCCGTCTGCGGCTGCAGTTGATTCGGAATGATGGTCGGCAGACTGACGTTGATGTTCATGTCACACCCGGATATCGATCAGGGTGCCCAGCATGTCGCTGGCCGTCTGGATCACCTTGGCGGATGCCCCGGCATGCAGCTCGGCCACCTTGAGATTCACCAGTTCATCCGGCAACTGCACCTGATCACCCGCTGGCGTATTGAGACGGGCGATCTGGCTGGACGCCTGTCCGGCCAACTGCTCGGCCCGTTGGAACCCCTGCACGCCCGCCGTCATGGCTGATTCGATACGCATTGGCACACTCCTTTATAGGGTTGGCTAATTATCCACCAACCTGACGAGTTATTGAAGCCTGCCGCTCAAATCTCAGTCAATGAACCGCCGCAGGAGGGTGATGAACTGCTCTGGATGGGAGATGAAGGGAGCATGGGATGCCTTCTCCAGCACCAGACTGTGGCTGGCAGGGTAGCGCGCATCCAGCAAGGGAATGGCGGCCTTCGGCACCAGGGTATCCAGCCTGCCGTAAAGACGCAGCCAGGGCAGATCCAGGCCGATCAGTTCATCCCGCAGATCGACCTCGGCCAGCAGGCCCAGACCCGCCTCCAGGGCCGCAAGCCGGGGAGCGGGTCGCTCCGCCAGCCAGTGACGCAACTGGCGAATGTCGTTTCTGGCGTGCTCGCTGCCCATGGCCTGGATCGCGAGGAAGCGCTCTATGGTCTGCATGAAGTCGCCGGCCAGCATCTGGTTGAACCCCGCCAGCACCTTGGGGGCAATCCCGGGCCACTCGTCGCGGGCCATGAAGCAGGGAGAGCTGGCTACGGTAATGAGAGAGTGAAGGCGCTCAGGCATGGTCAGCGCCAACTGGCTCGCCACCAGACCACCGAGGGACCAGCCGAGCAGATGGCATTTTTCGGGCAATATGGCCGCCACCTGCTCTGCCAGCCAGGGCAGGGTGTAGTCTGTCCCTGCTTGCAGGGGGCTGTTGCCAAAGCCGGGCAGGTCCACCAGATGCAGCCGATAGTGGGCAGCCAGTTCTTGGGCAATACCGTGCCAGACGGCCCCGTTCATGCCCCAGCCATGCAACAACACCAGGTCCGGGCCCTGGCCAAACCGCTCAACCGATATGCTCATCTAGACTCAAGATCCCTGTTTATCTGCTTGGAGCCTGCATGTTAAAGCGGCTGTTCGCCAAAGCAAGTCCGATCCTTGGCACCCAGTCCGACTGGCTTGGTCTGTGCCTGCTCTGTCGCCAACCCTGTGACGAGACGCCCTTGTTGTGCTCCTGGTGCCGCCACGCCCAGCGCCAGCACGACAGACGATGCCTGATGTGTGCAGCACCGCTGCCGGAGCAACATCGCGAGAGCAAACTGCTGTGCGGACGCTGCCAGCGCAGACCCGCCCCCTGGGAGCGTTTGCAGGTGATCGGCGATTATCAGGCACCTTATCCCCAACTCATCCCCCGGCTGAAGTATTCCGGTCAGATCCTGCTCGCGCCGCTGCTTGCCCGCCTGCTGGCAGACCATCTGGATCTCGCCAACCCGCCGCAGGTCATCATTCCGGTTCCCCTGCACTGGTGGCGCCAGTGGTGGCGCGGCTTCAATCAGGCAGAAGAAATCGGCCATGCCCTGAGCGCACTCACCGGCATTCCTTGCGACACCCGCGTACTGCGCCGGACAAGGTCGACCCCGCAACAGACCCGGCTCAGTGCCGGCCAGCGGCGACGCAATCTGCGTGGCGCCTTCGAAATGGCGCCTCACCACTACCGGCATGTGGCACTGCTTGATGATGTGGTCACCACGGGCGCCACCGCAGGTCAGCTCACCCGGTTGCTTCATGAGCACGGCGTCACCACGGTAGAGGTGTGGGCCATCTGCCGTACCCTCCGACACCTGAAATAACCGGGCAGGGATCCGGCCCGGGAGTCCGCTGGCGGCATGATTCCGATACGCCCGGGCTCACAGGCTCGCCATCGGCACGCTACCCAAGCCCCGCCAAGCGAGTTATCATGAATACCCTAGTCGTACACTCAGGTTTATGAGGATAGTGATGATCAGCATTTCCGACACCGCCCAGGCCCACTTCCGCAAGTTGCTGGAGAAGCAGCCTGATGGCACCAACATCCGGGTGTTTGTGGTCAATCCGGGAACCCAGAATGCCGAGTGCGGCGTATCCTATTGCCCACCCGACGCGGTCGATCCGGAAGATCAGCACCTGCCGTTCAGCGGCTTCGACTGCCTGGTCGATCCCCTGAGCGCCCCCTTCCTGGTGGATGCCACCATCGACTTCGTCACCGATCAGATGGGCTCTCAGCTCACCCTGAAGGCACCCAACGCCAAGATGCGCAAGGTGGCCGACGACGCCCCGCTGATCGACCGTATCGAGTACGTGTTGATGTCCGAGGTGAACCCCATGCTGGCCGGTCACGGCGGCAAGGTCACCCTGGTCGAGCTGACCGACGACAAACTGGCCATCCTGCAGTTTGGCGGCGGTTGCAACGGTTGCTCCATGGTCGACTACACCCTGAAAGAGGGGATCGAGAAGCAGCTGCTGGAGAAATTCCCGGGCGAGCTCAACGGCGTCAAGGATGCCACCGAGCACCAGCGCGGCGACCACTCCTACTACTGATTTGCCCCCTTGCGGCAAAGAAAAGGCCCCGCCAGCTGGCGGGGCCTTTTGCATGCTGCGGCTGGCAGAAGATCACTCGTCCTTCTTGTCTCGCGACAGCAAGGCGATGGCTGCCTCTTTCGGATTCTTGCCCTCGTAGAGCACCTTGAAGATCTGTTCGCAGATGGGCATCTCGACGCCACAGCGGGCCGCCAGCAGATGCACTTCCTTGGTGTTGCGATAGCCTTCCACCACCTGGCCTATCTCGGCCATGGCGGTGTCAACCGACTTGCCCGCTCCCAGCGCCAGACCGAAACGGCGGTTGCGTGACTGGTTGTCGGTACAGGTCAGCACCAGATCCCCGAGCCCCGCCATCCCCATAAAGGTCTTGGCGTCGGCCCCGAGGGCGGCGCCCAGACGCTGCATCTCCACCAGACCCCGAGTGATGAGCGCGGTTCTGGCGTTGGCGCCAAAGCCGAGTCCGTCAGAGAGACCGGCACCGATGGCGATGACGTTCTTGACCGCCCCGCCCAGCTGCAGACCGATGAAGTCCGGATTGGTATAGACCCGGAACGAGCGGCCGCAGTGCAGCAGGTGGGAGAGATCGTCGGCAAAGTCGTCGTGGGTCGAGGCCACCGAGATGGCGGTCGGCAGACCGGCGGCCAGCTCGCGGGCGAAGGTCGGGCCCGAGATGACCGCCAGTGGAATGGCATCCCCCAGCACCTCCCGCGCCACCTCTTGCAGCAGACGGCCGCTGTCCGGCTCCAGCCCCTTGGTCGCCCAGGCGATCCGGGTATCCGGGCGCAGGAAGGGTTTGACCCGGGCCAGTACCTGGCCGAACACATGGCTCGGCACCACCAGCAGCAGCACGGGAGCGGCTTGCACCGCCGCCTGCAGATCCGACGTCAGTTGCAGATCGGCCGGGAAGGGGACATCCGGCAAGAATGCCTTGTTGCAGCGATCCTGTTCCAGCTCGGCGACATGGGCAGGGTCGTGACCCCACAGCAGGGTCGGATGACCATTGCGCGCCAGAGAAATGGCAAGGGCGGAGCCATAAGACCCCGCCCCCAGGACCGAGATTGCGATCTGGTCGGCCATTATCAGGCTTCCGCAGTCGCCTGCTGGGCCTGTACCTGCGCCATGTGCTGGGCGAACAGGGCGTCGAAGTTGACCGGTGCCAGGTTCAGCTGCGGGAAGGAACCCTTGCTCACCAGGTTGGACACCGCTTCGCGGGCATACGGGAACAGGATGTTCGGGCAGAAGGCCGCCAGGCAGTGGGCCAGTTGCGGCTCAGGCAGGTTGCCGATGGTGAAGATGCCGGCTTGCTGCACTTCGCACAGGAAGGCGGTCTCGGTTTCCAGCTTGCAGGTGACAGTCAGGGTCAGCACCACTTCATAGACGCTGTCGGCCAGGACATTGGTCTTGGTGTCCATGTCCAGCTTGACGTCCGGCTGCCACTCTTTCTGGAAGATGTGCGGGGTATTCGGGGCTTCGAAGGAGACATCCTTGGTGTAGACACGCTGGATGTGGAATTCCGGTTGCACTTCCTGGTTGTTGATTTCGTCAGCCATTTCGTTTGATTCCTTTTTAAGATAATGAGTGGGCGCAGGCCCTTAAATCAGCGTTTTTTGGTCACCGGCAGATTGTCTGCACGCCATTGGGCCATGCCACCGCTGAGCACATACACCTGCTTGAAACCGGCCTTGCTCAGTTGGCGACCCGCGCCACCAGCGGTCATCCCCGACTCGCACACCACTATGATGGGGGCATCCTTGTGCTTTTCAACCGGACCCAGATTATTCGCCTGGATCTGGGCGAGCGGCAGGTGATGGGCCCCGGCCAGATGGCCCTTGGCAAATTCATCCTGACTGCGAATGTCCACGACGGTGGCATTTTCACGGTTGATAAGCAGGGTAGCGGCGTGGTTGTTGACCGCCTTCACCGGAGAAAAACGAGCACGCACAGTGGTATACACCAGGGTGCCTGCCAGGCCCAACCAGGCTGCGGTCAGCAGCGGATTGCGGGCCGCGAAATCCAAATACTCTTGCATCTTCTACTATCCAGGGACCAAGACAAGGGCCCGAGTATACATGGGGCCCTGCATAAGATCAGCCATCTTGGCGGCAAAGCGAGAGCAAGCTCCCATCAGGGATGGCTGCCGATTCTTCCTCCTCCAACCGGGCCGAACGAGAGGATGCGCCATGCCGAAAAGAGGGGGGAAACAGAGGAAAACCCGCCGCGGCAGACAAGCCGGCAACATGCCTAAAACAGCGGGATAACAGTTAAAAAGCGAGGCTGGAGAGGGACTTGGCTATCAGGTGACTATTTCGGCAGATGTAGTAATATTACGCTAGTTTCACTTCCCGCAATTCATTCCTATCCGAGAGGACATAGCCTTATGTCAACAGCTAAGAAACCGCTGGTTCTGGTCATCATGGACGGTTGGGGCTACAGCACCAAGCAAGAGTACAACGCCGTTGCTGCTGCCAAGACCCCCAATCTGGATCGCCTGGCCCGTGACTACACCAGCACCCTGATCTCCGGCTCCGGCCTGGACGTGGGTCTGCCGGACGGCCAGATGGGCAACTCCGAAGTGGGCCACACCAACATCGGTGCCGGTCGCGTCGTCTATCAGGAGCTGACCCGCATCTCCAAGGACATCCAGGACGGCGACTTCTTCCAGAACGTCGAGCTGGCCAAGGCTGTCGACGCTGCCGTGACCAAGGGCAAGGCCGTGCACATCATGGGTCTGATGTCCCCAGGTGGCGTACACAGCCACGAAGAGCACATCATGGGCATGATCGAGATGGCCGCCAAGCGTGGCGCCGAGCAGATCTACTTCCACGCCTTCCTGGATGGCCGCGACGTCCCGCCGCGCAGTGCCCAGTCCTCCATCGAGCTGTTCGACGCCCTGTTTGCCCGACTGGGCAAGGGTCGTTTCGCCTCCATGATCGGTCGTTACTACGCCATGGACCGCGACAACCGCTGGGATCGCGTGCAGCAGGCCTATGACCTGATGACCCAGGGCAAGGGCGAATTCACCGCCGACAACGCCACCGACGCGCTGGCCGCCGCCTATGCCCGCGACGAGAACGACGAGTTCGTCAAAGCCACCCGCATCGGCGACGCTGTACCGATGATCGACGGCGATGCGCTGATCTTCATGAACTTCCGCGCCGACCGCGCCCGCGAAATCACCCGCGCCTTCGTCGATACCGACTTCACCGGCTTCGCCCGCACCGCCACCCCGGCGCTGCACTTCGTGATGCTGACCGAATACGCGGCCGACATCAAAACCGCCTGTGCCTATCCGCCCACCGCCCTGGTCAATACCCTGGGTGAGTGGCTGGCCAAGCAGGGCAAGACCCAGCTGCGCATCTCCGAAACCGAGAAGTACGCCCACGTCACCTTCTTCTTCAACGGCGGCGAAGAGGCCTGCTTCACTGGCGAAGATCGCGAGATCGTCGCCAGCCCGAAAGTGGCCACCTATGACCTGCAGCCGGAGATGAGCTCCGAAGAGCTGACCGACAAGCTGGTTGCGGCCATCAAGAGCGGCAAGTACGACGTCATCATCTGCAACTACCCGAACGGCGACATGGTCGGCCACACCGGCGTGTTCGATGCGGCCGTCAAAGCCTGTGAAGCGGTCGACCACTGCATCGGTCGCGTCACCGACGCCCTGGCGGAAGTGGGTGGCGAGTGCCTCATCACCGCAGACCATGGCAACGCCGAGAAGATGATGGACGAAGAGACTGGTCAGGCCCACACCGCCCACACCAATCTGCCGGTTCCCCTCATCTACTTCGGTCGTAAAGCCGAGGTCGCCGAAGGTGGCAAACTGTCCGATCTGGCCCCCACCATGCTGACCCTGATGGGTCTGCCGGTGCCGCCGGAAATGACTGGCAAGCCCCTGATGATTCTGAAATAATCCTGCCCCATGCGGGGATGCGAAATTATTTCACAGAAAACCAGTCGCGTCGGCCTGTTGGCCGGCGCGCTGTTTTTTTGCCTGATCGGCGGTACCGGCACAGCCCAGGCTGCGAACCCGCAGCTGGGGGCCATGCAGTCCCAGATCAAGGAACAACAACAGACCCTCAAGCTCAGCAAGCAGGAGCTTGCCAAGCTCAACACCCAGCTCAAGGCTGACGAGCAGGCCATTTCGGCTGCCGCCGCCAAACTCGAGCAGACCAGACAGCAACTCCGGCAGAACCAGCAGAAGCTGGCGTCCCTGCAGCAGGACAAGCTGGCACTGGAGCAGCAAGCCAAACACCAGAAGCAGTTGCTGGCCAAGCAGGCGGAAAGCGCCTTCCAGGCGGGCAACCACGATTACCTCAAACTGCTGCTCAACCAGCAGGATCCGGCCAAACTGAGCCGCGCCCTCGACTATTTCGACTACCTCAACAAGGCCCGTATCGAGGCCATCGAAGCCCTGCGCGCCACCCGTGACAAGCTGGCCAAGAACCAGCAGGCCACCAGGGAGACCGAGAACCGCCTCCAGACCCTGCTCGGCGAGCAGCAGGAGCATCACCAGAGCCTGCTGGCCAGCCAGCAGAGCCGTGCCAAGGTGCGCAACCAGTTGCAGCAATCGGTGCAGGCCGACGAGCAGAAGCTCGACAAGCTGGTCAAGGCGGAGAAGGCGCTCAAGGCGCGGCTGGAAGAGCTGCGTCGTCAGCAGGAAGAAAAGGAACGCCACGAACGGGCCGAGCGGGAGCGCCTCGCCAAGATCAAGGCCGAGCAGGAGCGCCAGCGCCGTCTGGAGGCCCAGCGCCTGGCAGCCGAACAGAAGCGCATCGAGGAGCAGCAGCGGATCGCGGCCCAGCAGCGCCAGGTCGGCGAACAGCAGCGGCTGGCGGCCCAGCAGCAACGCGTCGCCGAACAGCAGGCCAAGGTGGCGCAGCAGCAAGCGGCCGCCCGCAACAGCGCCAAGGCAAGCAGCAACGGCTACGGCGGTCTGAGCACGGGTGGCAACCTGCGCTGGCCGGTGCAGGGCCCCATCCTCATCTCCTACGGCTCGCCGCGTACCGCCGAGCTGAAGTGGAAGGGCACCCTGATCGGCGCCAGCGAAGGGACCCAGGTCAAGGCGGTGGCACCGGGCCAGGTGGTCTACGCCGACTGGCTCGACGGCTTCGGCATGCTGCTGGTCATCGACCACGGCAAGGGCTACATGAGCCTCTACGGCCACAACCAGTCGCTGCTGCGCCAGGTGGGACAAAAGGTGGAGCAGGGTGAGCCCGTGGCCCTGGTCGGCGACAGCGGCGGACAGGAGCGCTCCGGCCTCTACTTCGAGATCCGCTATCAGGGCGAGGCCATCAACCCGACCAAGTGGCTGGCCAGACGCTAAGCCCGCCTTGGCGGTGCCCGAGTGGAGTCCGCTACCTCATCCCCAGCCCTTCTCCCGCGAGGGGGGCAGGGAGCAAAAGACAGCAACACCGCGTCGTTTACCACTTCACCTGACAAAAAGTCTGCATCGCGCAGACTTTTGCTTGCCAGGGGGGGGCACCACACCGCCCGCCCCGATGATGAAAACTTACCTCTTTTCCACCCCGCTCAGGGGAAGACCACCAGCCCGATCTGCTCCAGCAGCCCCTGCTGCTGATCTTCATTGATCTGCACCCCGGCGAGGTTGACCCGGCGCAGATCCAGACCGGGCAGATCGCACTGGCGCAGATCGCAGCCTTGCAGGTTGAAGCTGGTCCAGTCGATTTGCCCGAACTCGGAGCCGCTGAGATCCGAGCCTGCCAGGGAGGCGCCAAGCAGGTTGGCCCCGTGCCAGCGGTTGCCGGCAAGCTCGCACCGCTCCAGCAGACAGCTTTCGAAGTTGGCGTAGCTGAAGTTGTTGCCGGTGAGGTGGGCCTCGCAGAAATAGCTTTTGGCAGTGATCCGGTTGGCGAAGCTGGCATGGGCGAAGTTGATCCCCATGGCCTGGCTGTCGCGCATCTCCAGCCCAAGACACTGGCTGCGGCCGAAGTCCGCCAGGGTGAGATCGCAGCGCAGGAAGCTCGCCTCCCTCAGATCGCAGCCCTGAAACAGGCATCCCAGCTCCCGTTCCCTGTCATAGAAGCTGCAGTCGACGAAGCGGCTCTCCCCGAGATCGAGCCAGGAGAAGTGACAGCCGATGAAGCGGCACCCCTGGAACTGCTCCCCCTCCACCTCCTGCTGCTCGAAGTGGACCCCCTCGAAGCACCTGCCCTTGATCATCCCCTGCCCCCTGTTGATGGCGTCATATGCTGACATTACCGTGCAAAAACGGTAATGTTACGTGTAACATTTTTTGCCGGATCCCCAGATGAACGACACCCGCAAGCGCCGCCCTACCCTGCAGGACATTGCCGACCTGACCGGTGTCACCAAGATGACCGTCAGCCGCTACCTGCGCGACCCGTCCGCCGTGGCCGAAGGGACCCGCGAGCGCATCGCCGCCGCGGTGGAGGAGCTCGGCTACATCCCGAACCGGGCGCCGGACATGCTGTCGAACGCCACCAGCAAGGCGATCGGCATCCTGATCCCCTCCCTCTCCAATCAGGTCTTCTCGGCGGTGATCCACGGCATCGAGGCGGTGACCCGGCCCGCCGGCTACCAGACCCTGCTCGCCCACTACGGCTACAGCCCGGAGCGGGAGGAGGAGCAGATCGCCTCGCTCCTCTCCTACAACGTGGACGGGCTCATCCTCTCGGACACCCAGCACACCGAGCGCACCCGCAAGATGATCGCCACCGCCGGCATCCCGGTGGTGGAGACCATGGATCTGCCCCTCTCCCCCATCGACATGGTGGTGGGCATGGATCACCGGGCCGCCGCCCGGGCCATGGTAACAGAGATGCTGCGCCGGGGACGGCGCAAGGTGATCTACCTCGGCGCCCGGCTCGACGTGCGCACCCAGCTGCGAATGGAAGGCTACTACCAGGCGATGGCCGATTTCGGTCTGACCGGCCAGCACCTGCTGACGGAGCAATCCTCCAGTTTCACCCTGGGGGGAGAGCTGCTGGCCCAGGCCATGGCGCGCTTCCCCGATCTCGACGGCCTGTTCTGCACCAACGACGACCTGGCAGTGGGAGCCCTGCTGCAATGCCAGGCCAGGTGGATCCCGGTACCCCAGCAGGTGGCCATCGCCGGCAGCAACGCCCTCGACATCGGCCACGCCATGACCCCCAAGCTCGCCAGCATCGTCACCCCCCGCGAGACCATAGGTCGCGAAGCCGCCATCATGCTGCTGGCCCGCCTCGGCGGCCAGCCGCTGGCGACCAGGTGCAAGGACATCGGTTTCTCCCTCTATGAGGGGGAAAGCCTCGGCTGATCCCCGGCCATCATGGCGCGTTCGACCGCCATGATGGCGCCTTCCCCCCTCTCCCCTCGCCGTCCCCTGGCCTATGCTGGCTCCTCCATCCCCCCTGTCAGGAGCAGACCATGCACCACACCGAACGATTGAAAGCCTGCCTGCAGCGCGTCATCTGCGATCCCGCCTTCCCCCTGGCGGAGCTCGACGACTGGTTCACCCCCGACTACTGCCAGGAGGTGAACGGCGAGCGGCTCGACTACCCGGCGTTTCACCAGCACATCGCCACACTGCGCCGCCATCTGGCCGGGGCGAGAATCGAGTTTGTCGCCACCCTGGCGCAGGGGGAGCGGGTGCACTCGACCCATGTGGTACGGGCCACCCGCCAGGACGGCGGCACCCTGGTCTGCAAGGTGAGCGGCCTCTTCACCTTTCGCGGCGATCGGATCTGCCACACCGACGAGGTGACCTGTCTGCTGGCAGGCAGCAAGGAGGATGCGGATATCGGCTCGCGGCGCTGACTGCCGGCAACCCGCAGACACCGCCATGGCGGGCAGGAAGGCAGACGACGCGCCCTCAGACCGCCGGTTCGCGCCGGGCGAGGCGCTGGAGGGCGCGGGACAAGGCACCGGGATCCTCGTAGCCGAGCCGATCGGCGATCTGGGCCAGCGTGAGCCCCCGGTGCTGCAACTGGCGCGCCCGTCCCAGCACCACCTGCTCCCGCCACTGGCGAAAGCTGCACCCCAGCTGCTGGAGGAAGAGCCGGTTGAGGGTACGCACCGAGGCGCCGCAATCTGCCGCCAGCGCCGTCAGCGTCAGATGGATGGCGGGCGCCTGGCACACCTTGTCCAGCACCCGCAGCAGGCGCGGGTCCAGCGCCCCGGTGAGGGGAATGCGCGCCGCGAGCGGATCGGCGCGCTCCAGCTCCTGGCCAAGCACCGTCAGATAGGCTCCCTTCACCTCCTCCTCGGCCAACTCGGGCAGGCGGGCGAAGAGGCCCGCCAGCAGCGGGCTGGCCTGCAAGGGGCCGAAGGCGGTGCGGGCTGACGTCGGCACATAGAGGAGGGAGAGCCGGGAGCAGCGCAGCACGCGAAACTCGTGCTCCCACCCCGCCGGAATAAAGCAGATCTGGCCCGCCACCAGCAGTTCTCCCTCCCCTCGCCCCGTGATGATGCCGCCCCCGTCGTGCAGATAGCAGTATTGGGCATGGGGGTGGCAGTGCAGCGCGGTGAAGTGCCCTTGCGGGTAGGATGGATGCAGACAGGACATGAAGGCTCCAGGGGAGAGGGGCAGCCCCCGACCTTAAGCCAGGGCGAGGCCGGAAGCAAACGGCCCACCCCCTCCCGAGGCGGAAAAACAGCAGGCCACCCGGGGGTGGCCTGTTTAATTTTTCTAAACGATATTTGCTTAGCGTTTAACCAATTCAACCGCTTCCCGGGAGAGGCGGGTCACCTCCTCCCAGTTGCCGCTCTTGACGGCGTCAGCCGGCAGCATCCAGGAGCCGCCGACGGTGGCCACACATTTCAGCGCCAGGTAGTCGGCCACGTTTTTCGGGCCGATGCCGCCGGTGGGGCAGAATTTCACCTGGGGCAGGGGCGCCGCGATGGCGGAGAGTGCCTTGGTGCCGCCGTTCGCCTCGGCCGGGAAGAATTTGAGGTGGTCGTAGCCTGCTTCCAGCGCCTGCATCACCTCGGACGGGGTGGCCACCCCCGGGATCAGCGGCGCCGTGCTCTTGGCCGCGTGGGCCAGCAGGGCCGGGGTCATGCCCGGGGAGATGACGAAGCGGGCACCGGCAGCGACGGCGGCATCAAACTGCGCGCAGTTGAGCACGGTACCGGCACCGACCATGGCATCCGGCATCGCCTTGGCGATGAGGGCGATGGCGTCCAGCGCCACCGGGGTGCGCAGGGTGATCTCGAACACCGAGATGCCGCCATCCAGCAGGGCCTTGGCCATGGGCAGGGCCTGCTCCAGGTCGTTGATGACCATCACGGGTACCAGGGGGGAGGCGGCAAACACCTCGGCAGGGGTCACTTTCCAGTTCTGCATAGCTCTTCCTTAGTCAAAGATGGTGGCGCCGCACTCGGCGCTCGATACCGCGCGACGCATCACGCTGAACAGTTCACGGCCCCACCCCTCTTGTTCCAGGGTGAGGTCGATCTCGGCCTGGGTACGGCCACTCAAATCGGTCAGGCAGTCGAGGCGGCCGGACTCGGCATCCACCCGCAGCAGGTCGCCATCGGCGAGCAGGCCGATGGCCCCGCCGTGCAGCGCTTCCGGGGTGACGTGGATGGCGGCCGGGATCTTGCCGGAGGCGCCGGAGAGACGGCCGTCGGTGACCAGGGCCACCTTGTGACCCGCCTTCTGCAGGTTGCCAAGCACCGGCATCAGCTTGTGCAGCTCCGGCATGCCGTTGGCGGCCGGGCCGTTGTGGCGCACCACGATGACGGCGTCCTGGTTCAACTCACCGGCCTTGTAGGCCGCCTCCACCGCATGCTGGGAGGAGAAGACCCGGGCCGGGGCCTCGATGACCCGATACTCGGGCGCCACGGCGGAAACCTTGACCACGGCGCGGCCCAGGTTGCCCGCCAGCAGCTTGGTGCCGCCGGTGGCCTGGAACTCGCTGCCAGAGGGGGAGAGCACGCTCGGATCCGCGCTCTCGCCCACCGGTTGCCACACCAGCTTGCCATCCACCAGTGCCGGACGGCTGAGGTAGTCCTGCATCTCGCCGAAGACCGGGGTGGCATCCATGTGGATCAACCCCTCTTCGGCCAGACGACGCATCAGGCCGGGCACGCCCCCCGCCTGCTCGAAGGCGTTGACGTCCGCCGGGCCGTTCGGGTACATGCGCACCAGGAGCGGCACCACGTCGGAGAGATCGCTCAGGTCGTCCCAGGTCAGCTCCAGCCCGGCGGCACGGGCCAGCGCCACCATGTGGATGCTGTGGTTGGTGCTGCCGCCGGAGGCGAGCAGGGCCACCAGGCCGTTGACCAGGGCGCGCTCGTCGATCACCGCACTCAGGGGGCGATAGGCCGGGGAGCCCGGGATCATGGCGCTGATGCGGCGGGCCGCTTCCTCGGTGAGGGCGTGGCGCAGCTCGCTGTGCGGATGCACGAAGGCGGAACCCGGCAGCATCAGGCCCATGGCTTCGAACACCAGCTGGTTGGTGTTGGCGGTGCCGTAGAAGGTGCAGGTGCCCGCCGCGTGGTAGGCGCCGCACTCCATCTTGAGCAGGGCGTCGCGGCCCACTTCACCGGCAGCGTACTGCTGGCGCACCTTCACCTTCTCGTCGTTGCTGATGCCGCTCGCCATGGGGCCGGCAGGCACGAAGGCGGTGGGCAGGTGGGCGTGGGAAAGCGCCCCCATGATCTGGCCCGGGGCAATCTTGTCGCAGATGCCGAGCAGCAGGGTGGCGTCGAAGGTGTTGTGGGAGAGGGAGACCGCGGTGGCCTGGGCGATGAGGTCCCGGGAGAAGAGGGACATGTCCATCCCCGGCTGGCCCTGGGTCACGCCGTCGCACATGGCGGGTACGCCGCCGGCAACCTGGGCACTGTGGCCGAGCTCGGCCAGGGCGCCCTTGATGATGTCCGGATAGCCCTGATAGGGCTGATGGGCACTCAACATGTCGTTGTAGGCGGTGACGATGGCCACGTTGGCGCGGGTCATGTCGAGGATCCGCCCCTTCTCGTCACAGCTCGAGGCGGCCACGGCGTGGGCCAGGTTGCCGCAGGAGAGGGAGGCGCGGGTCTTGCCCTGATCGGCCTGGCGCTGGATGCGGGCCAGGAAGCGGGCACGGCGGGCGGTGCTGCGCTCGCGGATGCGGTTGGTCACCTGGGTGATCACGGGATGGGTCATAGCTTTCTCTCCAACTCTATATACGGGCGCGGTCGGCTGCAGCCGGGCGCGCGACATGGCTCATTGCGCCTGCGTCAGCACGGTGACGGCACGGTCGACCACCTGTTCGAAGGTCCCGTCGATATCGATGCGAAACACGCCGGGCTCGCCATCCGGTCGCTCCAGGGTATCAAACTGGCTTTGTACCATGGCTTCGCGCATGAAGTGGCCCTGCCGTGCCCGCATCCGTTCGAGAATGAGGGACTGGCTGCCATCCAGAAACAGGAAACTCACCGAGTCGTTGCCCTCGCGGATCTGGTCGCGGTACTGCTTCTTGAGGGCCGAGCAGACGATGACGCCGAGCTCGTTCTTGCGCTCCAGGCTGTAGGCCGCATCGCGGATCCGCTCCAGCCAGGGGGCCCTGTCTTCATCGTTGAGCGGGTTGCCCGCCGCCATCTTCTGGATGTTCGCGCGAGGGTGCAGATCATCGCCGTCGATGAACTTGGCCCCCAGGGCATTGGCCACTTTGAGGCCGATGCTGGACTTGCCGCTGCCACACACACCCATCACGATAATGCACTTGCCCGCCATTATTTGACCTCTCTCTCACTTTTCAAAAAACGTTCGCCTGATGGGTTCTAAGCTACCACGTTACCGGTAACATGTTACCGGTAACGTTTCGCAATGTGAAGTGCAGCACAGAAATGTGCAGAACAACAACTAGAACCATTTGAGGACAATTTTATGGACGGAGCAATGAACACACCCGATGTCGCCTATCTGCTCTCGGTAGCGGGCGGAGCCATTGTCATGTTGCTGGTGCTGATCATGCGATTCAAGGTACATGCCTTCGTGGCATTGACCCTGGTCAGCATGCTGACGGCCCTGGCCACCGGGGTCACCTATGACCAGGTGATCCCCACCATGCTGACCGGTTTCGGCGGCACCCTGGCCTCGGTCGCGCTGCTGGTCGGCCTCGGCGCCATGATAGGCCGGATCCTGGAGATGACGGGGGGCGCCAAGGTACTGGCCGATACCCTGATCAACCGCTTCGGCTCCCACCGCGCCCCCTTCGCGCTGGGTGTGGCCTCCCTGCTGTTCGGCTTCCCGATCTTCTTCGACGCCGGTCTCATCGTCATGCTGCCCATCATCTTCAGCGTGGCGAAGCAGTTCGGCGGCTCCGTCCTCAAGTATGCCCTGCCCTCCGCCGGTGCCTTTGCGGTGATGCACGCCTTCCTGCCGCCCCACCCGGGCCCGGTGGCCGCCAGCGAGCTGCTGGGTGCCAACATCGGTCTGCTCACCATCGTGGGCCTGCTGGTCGCGCTGCCCACCTGGTATCTGGGTGCTTACCTGTTCGGGCTCTGGTCCGGCAAGAAGTTTGAGCTGCCCCTGCCCCCGAGCTTCACTGCCAGTGCCGAGCAGCTCTCCGACAAGGCGCCGAGCTTCGGCCAGGTGATCTCCATCCTGCTGCTGCCGCTGGTGCTCATCTTCATGGATACCGGCCTCAATACCCTGAGCGTCATGGGCGTCATCGACAAGGGTGCGGACTGGGTCAACGTGCTGCGCATGGTCGGCAAGACCCCGGTCGCCCTGCTCATCACCGTGCTGTACGCCCTCTGGATGTTCCGCCAGAGCCAGGGCAAGGTGCAGCTCGAGAAGTTCTGCAACGACGCCCTGGCCCCGGTCTGCGCCGTCATCCTGGTCACCGGTGCCGGCGGCATGTTCGGCGGCGTATTGCGGGCGAGCGGCATCGGCACCGCGCTGGCCGACGTCCTCTCCGATACCGGCATGCCGGTGATCCTCGCAGCCTTCCTAGTGTCCGCCGCGCTGCGGGTCGCCCAGGGTTCCGCCACCGTGGCCCTGACCACTACCGCCGCCCTGATGGCGCCGACCGTGGCCGCCACCACAGGCCTGAGCGAACTGGATCTGACCTTCATCGTCATTGCCATCGCCGGGGGTGCCACCGTGCTCTCCCACTTCAATGACTCCGGCTTCTGGCTGGTCAGCCGCTTCCTCAACATGGACGAGAAGACCACCCTCAAGACCTGGACCGTGATGGAGACCCTGCTCGGTACCATCGCCTTCCTCATCGTGGCCACGGCCAGCGCCATCCTCTGACGGAAACACATCGGGGCCGCATCCGTCGGCCCCGATGTGATATTGCACCGACTTTTTACGGATTCTTGCTTGGGCCCATCGCCACAGATTGCTAGAATTGCCTATTCTTCGCCCCGAGTGGAACGCTTCATCCCGTGATTTCAGGCTTCTCTATGCATTCATCGGCACATTATCGACAGTTGCTGACCCGCTTACCCCAGATCGCGGTCGCCGCGGATCAGTTCCAGATACTCAGCAGCGCCAAAGACTTCAAGAGCCGGATCCTGTCGCTCATCGCCCATGCGACCCAGCGCATCTATCTGATCGCGCTCTATCTGCAGGATGACGAGGCGGGACGGGAGATCCTCTCCGCCCTCTATGCCGCCAAGCAGCGCAATCCCTCTCTCGACATCAAGGTGTTCGTCGACTTCCACCGCGCCCAGCGCGGCCTGATCGGCAAGGGCAAGCAGGGGGGCAACCACCTGATGTACCAGGCCATGGCCGCCAGCCACCAACACCAGATCGAGATCTACGGCGTGCCGGTCAAGGGCCGCGAGCTGCTCGGGGTGCTGCACCTCAAGGGCTTCATCTTCGACGACACCCTGCTTTACTCCGGCGCCAGCCTCAACGACATCTACCTGCACCAGCAGGAGCGCTACCGCTTCGATCGCTATCACCAGATCCACAGCCCGGCACTGACCCGCAGCATGGTCAACTACGTGGATGACGTCTTCCTCGGCAGCGAGGCCGTCCAGCGGCTGGATCGCACCGGCATTCCCGGCGCCAAGCAGCTCAAGGGACCGATCCGCCGCTTCAAGCAGCGCCTGCGCCTCTGCCAGTACCGCTTCGAGAGCATCCAGCCCAACGATCGGGAGATCGCCGTGACCCCCATGGTGGGCCTGGGCAAGCGGGGCAACCAGCTCAACCGGATGATCCGCAACCTGGTGCGGGCCACCGAGCGGGAGATCTTCATCTGCACCCCCTACTTCAACCCCCCCAAGGAGTTGAACAAGGACGTGGAGGCGCTGCTCAAACGCGGCTGCAAGGTGACCATCGTCGTGGGCGACAAGACCGCCAACGACTTCTTCATCCCCCCGGAGGAGAAGTTCTCCACCATCGGCGGTCTGCCCTATCTCTACGAGACCAACCTGCGCAAGTTTGCCGAGCGCAACCAGCACCACATCGACAACGGCCGGCTCAACCTCATGCTCTGGTGCTGCGAGAAGAACTCCTATCACCTCAAGGGGATCTTCGTGGATGAGGAGTGGGCCCTGCTCACCGGCAACAACCTCAATCCCCGAGCCTGGGCGCTGGATCTGGAGAACGGCCTGCTGGTACACGACCAGCACCATCACCTGCGCGAGCAGTTCAGTGCGGAGCGGGAGAACATCCTGGCCCACACCCGCCGCATCAGTCACTTCGACCAGATAGAGCAGATCAAGGATTACCCGGATCAGGTGCGCAAGCTGCTGGCCCGGATCCACAGGGTCAAGGCTCACCTGCTGCTCAAGCGCATCATCTGACCGCCAGGGCGCCCCGTCAGTGAAAAGGCCTGCCGTTTCCGGCAGGCCTTTTTCATGGATGACCCTCACCCCGCTCCCTTGCCCACCAGCCCGGAACGGCACAACGCGGCTTGCATCGAGGCCGCAACAACCCCTATCATCTGGACATATTTACAGTGTTTTCGGGCATCTAATTGATGAAATTGGATAAAATCTCCCTCGACAGCCTCAAGGGTGTCGGCAGCAAGATGCTGGAGAAACTCGAGCGGCTGGGGCTGGCCACGGTGCAGGATCTGCTGTTCCACCTCCCCCTGCGCTACGAGGACCGCACCCAGGTGTGGCCCATCGGCGATCTGCCGCCCGGCCTGCACGGTGCCGTCGAGGGCGAGATCCAGGACACCCAGCTGGTGATGGGGCGCCGCCGCATGCTGGTGTGCCGTATCAGCGACGGCACCGGCAGCCTGACCCTGCGCTTCTTCAATTTCACCGCTGCCCAGAAAAACAGCCTGGCCCAGGGCCGCCTTATCCGCTGCTTCGGCGAGACCCGTCCCGGCAAGTACGGCCTGGAGATGGCCCACCCCGAGTACAAGCTGCTCGGCGAGGAGCAGGCCGGCCAGACCGAAGAGGCCCTCACCCCCGTCTACCCCACCACAGAGGGGCTGCGCCAGCTCACCCTGCGCAGCCTCACGGATCAGGCCCTGGCCCAGCTCGACCTCTACGGGGTCGAGGAGCTGCTGCCTGCCGGCCTCTATCCCCAGCAGATCGATCTTGCCGCGGCCCTGAAGCTGCTGCACCGCCCGCCTCCCTCGGTGGCGCTGGCCCTGCTCGAGAGCGGCCAGCACCCGGCACAGCAGCGGCTGGTACTGGAAGAGCTGCTGGCCCACAACCTCTCGGTCTTGAAGGTGCGCGCCCAGGCACAGACCCAGCTGGCCCGTGCCCTCAAACCCGCTCCCGAGCTGGTCCGGCAGCTGCTCGGCGCCCTGCCGTTCACCCCCACCGGCGCCCAGAGCCGGGTGGTGGCGGAGATCGGCCGGGATCTGCAGCAGAGCCACCCCATGATGCGGCTGGTGCAGGGGGACGTGGGCTCAGGTAAAACGCTGGTCGCGGCGCTGGCCGCCCTGCAGGCCATCGGCAACGGCTGCCAGGTGGGGCTGATGGCCCCGACCGAGCTGCTGGCGGAACAGCACGCCATCAACTTCGCCAGGTGGCTGGAGCCGCTCGGCATCAAGGTGGGCTGGCTGGCGGGCAAGCAGAAGGGCAAGGCGCGGGAAGAGGCGCTGGCCGCCATCGCGGACGGCAGCGTCAAGATGGTGGTGGGCACCCACGCCATCTTCCAGGAGCAGGTGGTATTCCAGCGCCTCGCCCTGGTCATCATCGATGAACAGCACCGGTTCGGCGTGCATCAGCGCCTCGCCCTGCGAGAAAAAGGAGAGCGGGAAGGGGTACATCCCCATCAGCTCATCATGACCGCCACCCCCATCCCCCGCACCCTGGCGATGACCGCCTATGCAGACCTCGACACCTCCATCATCGACGAGCTGCCGCCAGGGCGTACCCCCATTACCACGGTCGCCCTGCCGGACAGTCGCCGCCAAGATGTGATCGAGCGGGTGAGGCTCGCCTGCGAGGAGGGCAAGCAGGCCTACTGGGTCTGCACCCTGATCGAGGAGTCGGAGGTGCTGGAGTGCCAGGCCGCCGAAGACACTGCCGCCGAGCTGCAAACCCTGCTGCCCGGCCTGCACATCGGGCTGGTGCACGGCCGGATGCGCCCCGTCGAGAAACAGCGGGTGATGGAGGAGTTCAAGGCGGGCATACTGCAACTACTGGTCGCCACCACCGTCATCGAGGTGGGGGTGGATGTGCCCAATGCCAGCCTGATGATCATCGAAAACCCGGAGCGACTGGGGCTGGCCCAGTTGCATCAGCTGCGCGGCCGGGTCGGGCGGGGGTCGGTGGCCTCTCACTGCGTGCTGCTCTATCATGCCCCCTTGTCCAAGACCGCCCAGAGCCGCCTCGGGGTACTGCGGGAGACCAATGACGGCTTTCTCATCGCCCAGCGGGATCTGGAACTGCGCGGCCCAGGCGAGCTGCTCGGTACCCGCCAGACCGGCCTGGCCGATCTCAAGATCGCCGATCTGGTGCGCGACCAGCCGCTCATCCCTCAGGTGCAGAAGATGGCGCGCTTCCTGATGGACAAACACCCGGCGCATGTCGAGCCCCTGATCCGCCGCTGGCTGGGCCTGCGAGACCACTACTCCAATGCTTGACCAAGGCAGATGCAGAAGAGGGTCACCTTGCCTGATGGACAAACACCCGGCTCATGTCGAGCCCCTGATCCGCCGCTGGCTGGGCCTGCGGGACCACTACTCCAATGCTTGACCAAGGCAGATGCAGAAGAGGGTCACCTTGCCTGATGAATAAACACCCGAGCCATGTCGAACCCTTGATACGATGCTGGCTCGGTCCACGGGATCACTACTCGAATGCCTGACCAAGCAACAGAAACAGGAGGAAAGCACTGATGAATTCCTGGCTGCGCGGCCTGCTCTACACCTTTGCCTTCCTGCTGCTCTTTGTCTGGGTCGGTCTCGGCCTGTTCGATGCCGAGCGCGCCAAAGGCCCCATCGCCAACTGGCTCAGCCAGCAGACCGGGGTGCCCGTCACCATAGGCCGGCTGGTGTTCAATCCGCTGCACCCCTACACCCTGCTGGCGGAACAGGTGCGCTATGGGGATGCGGTACAGCTGGAAAAACTCTATCTGGAGATCGAGCACATCGACTGGTTGAACCGGGATGTGCGCATCGCCCACCTGGACCTCATCCGTCCCGTCATCAAGCTGCCGCTCCCCAACCAGTTACCAAGCCTGCCGGTTCGCTCCCTCACCATCAGCGACAGCACCATCGACAACCTGAGCCTGCAGAGCGAGGCCCTGACCCTGCGCGGCCTCAGTGCGTCCCTGAGTGACTGGGAACTGATCGACCCAAGACGCCAGCCCCAGGCCAACCTCACCCTGGGCATCAACCAGCTGGAGACCCCCATGTTCACCCTGGCCCGTCTCAGCCTAAAGGGGCGGCTGGAGGGGCAGGTGCTCAGCACCGACAGACTGACCACCAACCTGTTCGACGGCCTGCTCGAGACCGGCATGGTACTGAACTGGCCAGAGCGCAGCCTGCAACTGCACGATCTCAAGGCCCGCACCATGCGACTCGAGCTTGGTGACATTCCCCCTGGCGAGTTCCCCCTGCGCCGCATCACCCTGGACAGGGGTCAACTTGCCCAGGTGAGCATCAATGCCATCGATCAGGAGCTCTCCCTCAACAACTTCAACGGCCAGCTCACCGCCTTCGACTGGCAGGCGGGCAGCCAGCCCAGCGGCTATCTGGCGGGCACCCTGGGCGACATGGGCCGCGGCCTGTTCCAGCTTGAGGCCGTCGAGGGCAAGCTCGCCTTCTCCCCCCGGCAGCTGGATGCCGAGCTGCGGGGCAAGGCATACGAAGGGGAGTTCAACGTCGAGCTGGCCCTCGACACCCAGCAGCAGAAGCTCGTCCTAAAGGATCTGGCCCTGAGCGGCATGGACATCAGTTTGCCCCAGGGGTGGTGGCAGGATTGGCAGGGCTGGCGCCCGCAACAGATCGACATCCGCAAACTGGCCTTCGACAAGCTCAAGGTGCTCTCTTTCGACGACACTCTGCCCCTCTCCCTGACCGGCTGGCAACTCTACCTGAACGATCTCGCCCTGCGGGGCAACCAGCCAAGCCCCCTGCTGGGACGCGCCCGCATCGAGAGCAAGTGGTTCGAGCTGGTGTGGGACGGTCTCAGTGCCCGCAACGGCACCCTGGATGGCGAGCTGACCCCCAGCTCCTGGCAGCTCAACACCCTCGTCACCTCCCTGCCCGACGAGGGCTCCCTCAACCTGAGCGCCCAGTGGGGCAGGACGCCCGGGCAGGAGAGCCGCCTGCAGTTGCAGGGCAAGCAGCTGGATCTGGAGCAGTGGGGCAAGTTGCTGCACTCCCCCGTCTCCTTCGCGGGCAAGGTGGATCTGGCGGCAGATCTGCAGGCCGACCTCAACGGGCAGCCCGGCGAGCAGACGGCCAACTGGCGCCGGACCCTTCAGGGTAGCTTGAGCCTGGAGAGCAAGGATCCCTTCTGGGACAAGGTCGGCATCGACCCCTTGCTGGATGACTGGTTCAGGGAGCAGACCCCCCCCGATCTGACACCGCAGACGCTGTGGCAGGCGATGCAACGCGGAGACACCCCCTTCTATCAGATCAGGCTGGATGCCAGGGCGGAGCAGGGCAAGGTGCGGATCGAGCAAGGCGGTGCCTCCACCATCACCCACCTGCTGGCACTGCAAGGGGGTGTCGACCTGGCCGCAGACCAGTGGCAGCTCGACCTCGGGGTCCTGAACAAGGGGCGCTGCGCCGAGCTGCTCGCCCGCTGGCGCGGCCCCCTCAATGCGCCCGACCTGGGCTGGAGTTTCCCCACGGGACAGGACGCCTGTGGCTGGGAGGCGGGTGTGCGCTACCCCGCCCAGGGACGAAGCGGCCCGCTCTGGCGCCCACGGCCACCCGCCGCCCAATAACGAACAAGGCCTCGCGAAGAGGCCTTGTTGCTGTGAACATCAGGGATCAGCGTGCGCCGCGCTTGATGGGCAGCACCACATACTGACCGACAAACTCCACCGCCAGCTTGCGGCCACTGAACAACTGCACCCGCAGGCTGAACTTGGCGGATTCTCCGCCCCTCAGCGGCTCGAGCACGGCGGGCATGCCCTCCCGGGCCACCCGCGCCTCCGGTTCTTCGCTCACCGGCCGGTAATACTTGATGTTGCCCTCGGCCAGCACGGTATCCCCTCCCAGCCCTGCCTCCTTGAGCTGCAACCAGATGAGACCCCAGCCCGCCAGCACGCACTGGCTGTAGATGCTACCGGCGAACATGGTGTCGTGGACGTTGAGATTGGCCGCCAGGTTGGCCTTGAGGTGGAAGGTCTGGCCATCGTAGTGGGTGATGTGCACCCCCATCTTCTCGCTGATGGGAATGCCCCGCGACCAGCGGGTGGTGAGATCCTGGCACCACTCCGGACGGTACTGGATGGTCTGCATGGGACTCAGGGACTTGATCATCTGGCGGTGAGGGATGCGGCCGAAGGAGACGGGGCCTTCCCCTACCTCGAGGAAGCCGCAGCGGCGATAGAACTCCACCGCCTCCTGGCGGGCGTTCATCACCAGCCGTTTCACCTTCTCGTCGCGGGCAAGCTGCTCGAGATCTTCCACCATGCGGGCGCCCAGCCCCTGGCCGCGAAATTCGGGTCGCAGCGCCATAAAGCGGATTTGGGCTTCATCGCCGCCCACAAAGAGGCGACCCACGGCGATGGGCGTTCCGTCGGGTGAGAGCATCAGCCGGTGAATGGCGACGGTATCGTACTCGTCACGCTCGGAGCCAAGGGGCAGATTGAAGGGTTTGCGCAGTAGTTCCCAGCGCAACTGATAGTAAGCATCCAGCTCCGCTGGTGTTTCTGGGGTGACTACCCGGTACATAAAGCGATCCTTGAGTGTGCGCCGACTGGCAGATGGAAGGACTGACGCAACCATTTCTCCCGGCGCAGCCTGTAGTAGGTATCCAGCTCGGCTGCCGTTTGGGGGGTGACCACCCGGTACATAACAACATCCTTGAGTTACACTGGTCGAAAGCCATCTTGCCGTGCAAATTCATGGACTTCAATCTACAAGCGTACCAAGCCGATCACTTATTGCACCTCAGCGCCAAACCCGAACGCCGCGTTTCGGTGCTTGAAAATGCCCGTCATCGCTGGCTGGAAATGGACGGCGTGGTGCAATCCGCCATGAGCCTCCACCAACCGGCCCGCCTCTGTCTGCCTCATCAACGGAGCATCGCGGAGCAGTTGCCAAAGCAGGCAAGCAGGATCCTGGAGCTGGGGCTGGGCGGAGGGGATCTCACCCGTCACCTGGCGGCACGCTGGCCCGATGCCCACCACGACTGCGTGGATCTGGATGCCGAGATACTCACCCTGTTCCAGCAGTTCTTTCTCCCCTCATCAGGGGGCTCGCCTCGGCTGCATCACGCCGATGCGCTGCATTTCCTGCACCAGAGCCAGGAGAGCTACGATCTGGTGCTGCTGGATTTGTTCAGCCAGGACGGCAACCCCCTTCTGCTGTTCCAGGCCCCGCTCTATCAGGCGCTGGCCAGCCGCCTGAGCGGCACCCTCATCATCAATCTGCTGCCCCGCACCCGGCTCGAACAGGCACAGGCTCTACGATTGGCAGAGGAGTGGATAGGCCCGACTCGCGTCCACGACGTGCCCGGCTACCGCAACGTCATCCTGCACGCGACCCGTCAGCATGGCCAGGGCGGGCGAGCACCGGCAGGGTGAAGAACCTGCGAAGTGTGCAGGCATCGCGTCCTGCCCTCCGGTGAGGCCCGCCCTGCCTGCCACCCTTATACCTGCAGCCAGAAGGTAACGGGGCCATCGTTGAGCAGCCTGACCTTCATGTCGGCGGCGAAGCGGCCGGTTTCGGTCGGCACGCCGCTCTCCCTGGCACGAGCCACGAAGTACTCATAGAGTCGCTCGGCATCTGCGGGATGGGCGCCACCGGAGAAGCTGGGTCTCATCCCCTTGCCGGTATCCGCCGCCAGGGTGAACTGGGAGACCACCAGCAGGCTGCCACCCACCTGGCTCACGTTGAGGTTCATCTTGCCGTTCTCGTCCGAGAAGATGCGATAACCGCTCACCTTGTGCAGCAGCTTGTCCGCCTTGGCCTCGTCATCCCCCTGCTCCACCCCGAGCAGCACCAGCAACCCCTGGCCGATGGCCCCGGTCACCTCTCCCTCTACCGTTACGCTGGCCTCGCTGACCCGCTGAATCAGTGCAATCACATCCCTCTCCTCTCAAAACAGCACGACCGCCCATCCTGCGGGATGAGCGGTCGTCGATGCTACCAATAAATGCCCTGCCCGGGCCAACCCCTTTGTGTCGGGATCCGGTGTGATGGCCGGCCGGCGTCAGGCCAGTTCCTCTGCACCGGGCTTCTCGTACTCCCCGAGGCAGGCGGTGGTCTCGGCCCCCAGCAACACCACCAGCCAACTCAGATACACCCAGACGAACAGGATGGGAATGGTCGCCAGGGCGCCATAGATGGCCTGGTAGGAGGGGAAGTTGGTGATGTAGATGGCAAAGCCGCGCTTGGCCAGCTCGAACAGGGTGGCCGCCACCAGGGCACCGATGAAGGCGTGGGTCAGCCGCACGCGGCAGTTGGGCACCACGGTATAGATCAGCAGGAAGGTGAGCACGGAGAAGAGGAACGGCAGGCTGCGCAGCAGCAGATAGCCGATACCGAACAGGCTGTCAGCCGCGAACAACCTGAGCGAGAGAATGTAGGAGGAGATGGCGATGCTGGCACCGATGAGCACGGGGCCCAGGGTCAGGATCATCCAATACATGGCGAATGCCTGGGCCAAGGGCCGGCTTCGGGTGGACCGCCAGATGTAGTTGAGATTCTTGTCGATGGCCGAGATGAGCATCAGGGCCACCACGATCAGGGCACCGATACCGACGGCCGTGGTGTTGGTGGCGTTGGCCACGAAGCCGTCGATGTACTCCTTGAGCATCTCCCCTGCGGTGGGGACGAAGTTGTGATAGACAAACTGCTCCATCGCCTGCTTCAGGCTCTGGAACACCGGAAAGGCCGACATCATGCCGAACACCACGGCGATCATGGGCACCAGGGAGAGCAGGGTGACATAGGCCAGGTAACCGGCGGTCACCGTCAATCTGTCCTGCTGGAAGCGGCCCCAGACAAACTGGGCGAAGTGGGCACCATCGTGGCGCAAGAAGGAGAGTGCATGGGCCAGACGGCCGCGGATCTGCTGCTGCATCTTGTTTCTCGTAAGCGTGATCATGCAGACATTGTGTCAGATAGGGTGGTCATTTGGCCACCCGCAGACCGGCCGGATGCGCCTCCATCCAGCTCAGGCCCCATGCGCCCTCATGTCGAGCCCATAAAAAAAGAGGCCTTAAGGCCTCTCTTTGGTCTGTCGATGAACAGCTATCGATCAAGCACGACCGGCGCGCTTGCGATCCAGTTCGGTCAGCAGCTTTTTACGGATACGGATGGCCTTGGGGGTGATCTCCACCAGCTCATCGTTGTCGATGAACTCGAGAGCCTGCTCCAGGGTCATGCGGATCGGCGGAGTCAGCACCTGGGCTTCGTCGGTACCGGAGGCACGCATGTTGGTCAGCTGCTTGCCTTTCAGGCAGTTGACGGTCAGGTCGTTGGAGCGGGAGTGGATCCCGATCACCTGGCCTTCGTACACTTCGGTCGCGTGACCGATGAACAGACGACCACGATCTTGCAGACCGAACAGGGCGAAGGTCAGGGCCTTGCCGGTGGCGTTGGAGATCAGCACGCCGTTCTGACGCTCACCGATGCTGCCACCCTTGTGCGGACCGTAGTGGTCGAAGGTGTGGTACAGCAGACCGGTACCAGAGGTCATGGTCAGGAACTCGGTCTGGAAGCCGATCAGGCCACGGCTCGGGATGATGAAGTCCAGACGGACGCGACCCTTGCCATCCGGGGTCATGTTGGTCATCTCGCCTTTACGCAGGCCGAGCTGCTCCATCACGGAACCCTGATGCGCTTCTTCCACGTCCACAGTGACGGTTTCGAACGGTTCTTGCAGTTCGCCATCCACGGTACGCAGGATAACTTCCGGACGGGACACCGCCAGTTCGTAACCTTCGCGACGCATGTTTTCGATCAGGATGGAGAGGTGCAGTTCACCACGGCCGGAGACGCGGAACTTGTCCGGATCTTCGGTCTCTTCCACGCGCAGGGCCACGTTGTGGACCAGTTCCTGGTTCAGACGCTCCAGAATGTTGCGGGAGGTGACGAACTTGCCTTCTTTACCGGCGAACGGCGAGGTGTTGACCTGGAAGGTCATGTTCACGGTCGGCTCGTCAACGGAGAGCGGCGGCAGGGCTTCGACGGCACTGTTGTCACAGATGGTGTCGGAGATCTTCAGCTCGCCCAGACCGGTGATGGCGATGATGTCGCCCGCTTGCGCGTCGGTCACTTCGGTACGGGACAGGCCCAGGTAGCCCAGCACCTGACCGACCTTGCCGGTACGCGGTTTGCCGTTGGCACCGACGATGGTGACCTGCTGGTTGGTCTTGACGCGACCACGAGTGATGCGGCCGATACCGATGACGCCCACGTAGGAGTTGTAGTCCAGCTGGGAGATCTGCATCTGGAAGGCACCGTCAACGTCGCCCTTCGGGGCTTCCACGTTGTCGACGATGGCCTGGAACAGGGGTTCCATGTTCTCGGACGGGACGTCCTGATCCAGGGTGGCCCAACCGTTCAGTGCAGAGGCGTAAACAACCTTGAAGTCCAGTTGCTCATCGGTGGCACCCAGGTTGTCGAACAGATCGAAGACCTGATCCATTACCCAGTCAGGACGAGCACCCGGGCGGTCGATCTTGTTGATGACCACGATGGGCTTCAGACCCTGGGCGAACGCCTTCTGGGTCACGAAACGGGTCTGCGGCATCGGGCCGTCAACGGCGTCGACCAGCAGCAGCACGGAGTCAACCATGGAGAGTACGCGCTCAACTTCACCACCGAAGTCGGCGTGACCCGGGGTATCCACGATGTTGATGCGGTAGTCGTTCCAGCGGATCGCAGTGTTCTTGGCGAGAATGGTGATGCCACGTTCCCGTTCCAGATCATTGGAGTCCATGATCCGTTCCTGACCTTCGCTGGTGCGATCCAGAGTGCCGGATTGCTGCAGCAGCTTATCAACCAGAGTCGTTTTGCCGTGGTCAACGTGCGCAATAATCGCAATATTGCGTAAATTCTCTAACATTCTCGCCTCAAATCACCGGGTAAAATTGGGCGCTAATTGTACTCTCGCCTTTGTGATCTGCCTAGCAGAATTGCAACACATTCACGCACAACAAAGGATCAGGATCATGGACCCCGCAGCAAAAGGCTGCTTAGATGGCCTGGATACGCTGGTGCACCATCTCGGTGCACCAAAACGATCCAAGGTTGCACCACTTTAATGCAGCAACCGGCATGAGAACGGGTTTTTCGACAGCCTGAAACGGTGCAAGTGCCCTGAAATCAAGCTGTCACAAACTTGGCACGATACTGGCTTATGTGAATGTGACGACGCATTCACCCAAAGAGTTTTAACACCGGAGGTTACTTAGCATGTCAGCCCAGAACGTTTTGGCCCTGATCCAGGAACACGAAGTCAAGTTTGTTGATCTGCGTTTTACCGACACCAAGGGTAAAGAGCAGCACGTATCCATCCCTTCCCACCAGGTTGACGAAGACTTCTTCGAAGACGGCAAGATGTTCGATGGTTCCTCCATCGGCGGCTGGAAGGGCATCAACGAGTCTGACATGGTGCTGATGCCGGACCCGGCTTCCGCCAAACTGGACCCGTTCACCGAAGAGACCACTCTGAACATCGTCTGTGACGTGCTTGAACCCGCCACCATGCAAGGCTATGACCGCGATCCGCGCTCCATCGCCAAGCGTGCTGAAGATTTCCTGAAGTCCAGCGGCATCGCTGACACCGTGCTGTTCGGGCCGGAGCCGGAATTCTTCATGTTCGACAACATCACCTTCTCCAACACCATGGGCCACAGCTTCGTGAAGATCGAATCCGAAGAAGCTGCCTGGAACTCCGGTACCGACTACGAGCACGGCAACAAGGGTCACCGTCCGTTCGTCAAGGGTGGTTACTTCCCGGTTGCCCCGGTTGACTCCTCCCAGGACATCCGTGCCGCCATGTGCCTGGTGCTGGAAGAGATGGGCCAGGTCGTCGAAGCTCACCACCACGAAGTGGCGACCGCCGGTCAGAACGAGATCGCAACCCGCTTCAACACCCTCACTCTGAAGGCTGACGAAGTACAGGTCCTGAAGTACGTGATCCACAACGTGGCCCACGCCTACAACAAGACCGTCACCTTCATGCCGAAACCCATGTTCGGTGACAACGGCTCCGGCATGCACTGCCACCAGTCCCTGGCCAAAGACGGCGTCAACCTGTTCGCAGGCGACCTGTACGGTGGTCTGTCCGAGATGGCGCTGCACTACATCGGCGGCATCATCAAGCACGCCAAGGCCATCAACGCCTTCGCCAACCCGACCACCAACTCCTACAAGCGTCTGGTGCCGGGCTATGAAGCACCGGTCATGCTGGCCTACTCCGCCCGCAACCGCTCTGCCTCCATCCGTATCCCGGTCGTGCCGAGCCCGAAAGCCCGCCGCATCGAAGTACGCTTCCCAGATCCGGCTGCCAACCCCTACCTGGCCTTCGCTGCCCAGCTGATGGCCGGTCTGGACGGTATCATCAACAAGATCCATCCGGGCGATGCCATGGACAAGAACCTGTACGATCTGCCGCCGGAAGAAGCCGCCGAAGTCCCGACCGTTGCCGGTTCCCTGGACGAAGCGCTGTCCGCACTGGATGCAGACCGTGAGTTCCTGACCCGTGGTGGCGTGTTCAGCGATGACTTCATCAACTCCTACCTGGAACTGAAACAGCAGGATGTTGACCGCGTGCGCATGACTCCGCACCCGCTGGAGTTCGAGCTGTACTACTCCGTCTAATCCGCTTTCCCATGACAAACCCGCCATCTGGCGGGTTTTTTTTTCATTCTGGCAACGGAAATACCGCCAAACGGGCACGATCGTGCAGAAAGATGATCCCGTTCACGGAGCCGTACCACCCTCGGCTGTTCACACCCCGACCCCCGTGGTTTTTCTCTGATAGGATTAAGGTGAACCCCGTCAAGGAGAGATGGATGAACACTGTACCCTGGCTGCTGAGCCTCCTGCTGATGGCCTCCTGTTCCGCACAGGCCGCCCGCGTCTACTCCTGGGTCGATCCCCAGGGGGTGACCCACTACACCGATGCCCCTCCTCCCGGCAAGAGCGCAAAAGAGGTGGACCTGCGGGTCTCGCCGCTCATCGGCACCGCCCCCCACTCGGTCCAGGTGGACAACTTCAACAGCCTGACCGGTGTCGATGCCAGGAAAGCCCTGGAAGCGGCTCCCCTGGAGATCGACCTCATCTCTCCGGAACCGGGCAGCACATTGCGCGACAATACCGGCAACATCGTCTTCCAGGGCGAGATCTCTCCCCAGGTCCCGGTGCAATACGATGTGCGCCTGATCCTGAACGGCAAGGCGGTGCCCCTGGTTCACAACAGCCTGGCCATACGGGTGGAAAACCTCGATAGGGGCGCTTACGAGGCACGGCTCGAGTTGCTCGCCAAAGACGGTACGATCCTTGCTAAATCTAAGCCAACCACCTTTTACCTGCACAGGGCGTCGGTGAATCAGGCTCCCAGAGCCGCCCCCAAGGCCAATTAGGGGTGATGTGACGCACCGATGCGGGTAAACTTGATGCACTATATTGGTGCATTCTAGGTGTGCAGCACCGTTTTAGGGAGAAACCTGTGCCAACCCGCTCGGACAACGCCAAGACACTCTTGGACAACCTGCTGACCGCCGTCATTCTCATGGATGAACGTCTCTGCATTCAATTCGTCAACCCGGCGGCAGAACAGCTGCTTTCCCTCAGTGAACGGCGACTGATCGGCATCGAACTGCCCCACTTGCTGGAACACATCTCTCTCGATCTGCAGCGTTTCAAACAGTGCCTCATTTCGGGGCAGGGCTTCACCGACAGCGAAGTCACCCTGGTGGTGGAGGGGGAGCCCAGGCTGGTGGAGATCAGCGTCAGCCCCATGGCCGATCATGAACAGCGACTGATGGTGGTAGAACTGCGCAAGATCGATCAGCAGAAGAAGATCAGCCAGGAGCTGCAGCAACACGCCCAGCAGCAGGCCGCCAAGGAGCTGGTGCGCGGCCTGGCGCACGAGATCAAGAACCCCCTGGGGGGATTGCGCGGCGCGGCCCAACTGCTGCAAAAGGAGTTGCCCGACCCGGCCTTGCGTGAATACACCGGCATCATCATCGAGCAGGCCGATCGCCTGCGGGTGCTGGTCGACAGGTTGCTCGGTCCCCAGCGTCCCGGCCGTCACCAGATGCACAATGTTCACTCCGTGCTGGAGCAGGTGCGCCGTCTGGTGGACCTGGAGCTGCCGCCGCAGATCCGCATCGAACGGGACTACGACCCCAGCATCCCCGAATTCGAGATGGAATCGGACCAGCTGCAACAGGCGTTCCTGAACATAGTGCGCAACGCCGCCGAGGCCCTTGGGGATCAGGACGGCCTCATCCGCATCAAGACGCGCACCGCCTTCCAGATCACCATCCATGGCCAGCGCTATCGCCTGGCGGCCGAAATCAAGATCATCGACAACGGCCCCGGCATTCCCGACGCCATCCGCGACACCCTCTTCTACCCCATGATCACCGGCAAGGAAGGGGGAACGGGCCTGGGCCTCTCCATCGCCCAGAACCTGATCGATCAGCACAAGGGGCGCATCGACTGCATCAGCTGGCCGGGCCACACCGAATTCACCATTTATTTACCACTTCGCAAGTAAGGGAACCTCATGACAGCAAAAGTGTGGATCGTCGATGACGACAGCTCCATCCGGTGGGTTCTGGAGCGCACCCTTGGCAGCGAAGGCTTCGAATGCGAAAGTTTCGCCGACGGCGAAGCCCTGCTGAGTTCACTGGAGATGCGCTCACCGGACGTGATCCTCTCGGATATCCGCATGCCGGGCATCGACGGCCTGAGCCTGCTGGAGCAGATCCATCGCCGCCAGGCGGATCTGCCCATCATCATCATGACGGCCCACTCGGACCTCGACAGCGCGGTCAACGCCTACCAGCGCGGTGCCTTCGAATACCTGCCCAAGCCGTTCGACATCGACGAGGCGGTCACCCTGGTACGCCGAGCCGAGAACCACCTCAAGGAGCAACGTACCAAGCGCAAGGCTCGCCAACAGGAAGCCACCACCACCCCGGAGATCATCGGCGAAGCCCCTGCCATGCAGGAGGTGTTCCGCGCCATCGGCCGGCTGTCGCGCTCCAGCATCTCGGTGCTCATCAACGGTCAAAGCGGTACCGGCAAGGAGCTGGTTGCCCATGCTCTGCACAAGCACAGCCCCCGAGCCCACAAGAACTTCATCGCCCTCAACATGGCGGCCATCCCGAAAGATCTCATCGAATCCGAGCTGTTCGGCCATGAGAAGGGAGCCTTCACCGGCGCCAACAACATTCGTCACGGCCGCTTCGAACAGGCCGATGGCGGCACCCTGTTTCTCGACGAAATAGGCGACATGCCGCTGGACGTGCAGACCCGGTTGCTGCGGGTACTGGCGGACGGGCAGTTCTACCGGGTTGGCGGCCACCAACCGGTGCAGGTGGATGTGCGGATCATTGCCGCCACCCACCAGAATCTGGAGAAGCGGGTCGCCGACGGCGAGTTTCGGGAAGACCTGTTCCACCGCCTCAACGTCATCCGCATCCATATTCCGGCCCTCAAGGAGCGCCGGGAGGACATCCCCCAGCTGGCCCAGCACTTCCTGCTGCGAGCCGCCAAGGAGCTGAACGTGGAGGCCAAGAGCCTGCACCCGGATACCCAGACCTACATCAGCCGCCTCCCCTGGCCGGGCAACGTGCGCCAGCTGGAGAACGTCTGCCGCTGGCTGACGGTGATGGCCTCGGGCCAGGAGGTGTTGGTAGGCGATCTGCCCACCGAGCTGCTGACTCCCATCACCAGCACCGCCGAGCCGGGCCAGCCCGCCCTGACCGGTGGCTGGCAGCAGCAGTTGCAGGACTGGGTGGCCGCCAAGCTGGCGCTGGGGGAGACCGATATCCTGGCGGATGCCATGCCCCAGTTCGAACGGATCATGCTGGAGACAGCACTGGATCACACCCACGGTCACAAGCAGGAGGCAGCCCGCCTGCTCGGCTGGGGCCGCAATACCCTGACCCGCAAGCTCAAGGAGCTCGACATTCCCTGAGCCTGCGGGAAAAACGATTCCCATCACGCCTTGAGGGAAAGCCTGACCAATCACACCCCGTTTGCTTGCAAACGGGGTATCTTTTTCAGGCGCCCCGCCTAGAATGGCAGGCTTTCCAACCCGACTCGCAGAAGGTGCCCCATGATTGACAGATCCCTCCCCCTGACCGACCTGCATCGCCATCTGGATGGCAACATCCGCCCGCAGACCATTCTCGAGCTGGGACGTCAGCACAACATCCGACTGCCGGCCGATGAACTGGAGGCCCTGCGCCCGCACGTGCAGATCGTCGAGAACGAGCCGAGTCTGGTGGCCTTCCTGAAGAAACTGGACTGGGGCGTGGCCGTGCTGGCCGACTACGATGCCTGCCGCCGGGTCGCCTACGAAAACGTGGAAGATCTGCTGCGTGCCGGGATCGACTATGCCGAGCTGCGTTTCAGCCCGGCCTACATGGCGATGACCCACAAACTGCATCCGCAGGGCGTGGTCGAAGCCATCATCGACGGCGTGGCCGCAGGCAGCCGTGACTTCGGCATCAAGACCAATCTCATCGGCATCATGAGCCGTACCTTCGGCACCGAGCAGTGCAAGCAGGAGCTGGATGCCTGTCTGGCTCATCGCGATCGCCTGGTCGCCATCGATCTGGCCGGCGACGAGCTGGGCTTCCCGGGCGAGCTCTTCACCGACCACTTCCGCCGGGTGCGGGATGCAGGCATGCGGGTCACCGTGCACGCCGGTGAAGCCGCCGGCCCCGAGAGCATGTGGCAGGCCATTCGCGAGCTGGGAGCCGAGCGCATCGGCCACGGGGTCAAGGCCATCCAGGATCCGGCCCTGATGGCCTATCTGGCCGAACACCGCATCGGCATCGAGTCCTGCCTCACCTCCAACCTCCAGACCACCACGGTGGCGAGTCTGGCCGATCACCCGATCCGCCAGTTCCTGGCCGCCGGCGTGCTGGCCTGCCTCAATACCGACGATCCGGCGGTGGAGGGGATCGACCTGCCCCATGAATACGAGGTGGCGGCCCCGGCTGCCGGCATGACGGTGAGCGAGATCCGCTCCGCCCAGCAGAACGGCCTGACCCTGGCCTTCCTGAGCGAGAGCGAAAAGGCCGAGCTGAGTGCCCGTGCGGCTCAACGCTAAGCAGCAGCAAACCCAATAAAAAACCGCCGAAAGGCGGTTTTTTATTGTCCAACGACATTGCCCGGCCTAGATCACCCGGGAGAACTGCTGCTGGCGCGCCTTGTTGCGCAGGTAGACATCGAAGCACATGCAGATGTTGCGGATCAGCAGCTGACCGGTGGAGACCACCTCCAGCCCCTCTTCGGTCATGCGCACCAGACCGTCGTCGATGAAGGTCTGCAACAGCTTGAGATCCTCGGCAAAATACTCCTTGAACACCAGGCCGTGGGCCTGCTCCACAGCGGCGAAGTTCAGGGCAAAATCGCAGATGAGGCGCTTGATCACCTCACGACGGATCAGATCGTCCCGATTGAGGGAGCACCCCTTCCACTGGGCATGGCCCAGTGACTCGACCTGGGCATAGTAGGTTTTGAGATCCTTCTGGTTCTGGGAATAGGCATTCCCCATCATGCTGATGGAAGAGACCCCCAGCCCCAGCAGATCGCAATCCCCCTGGGTGGTATAGCCCTGGAAGTTGCGATGCAGCTTGCCCTCGCGCTGGGCGACGGCCAGCTCGTCATCGGGCTTGGCAAAGTGGTCCATGCCGATGAACTGATAACCCTGGCCGGTCAGGAAGGCAATGGTGTCCTGCAGCATGGCCAGCTTCTCCTGCGGCGCCGGCATGTCCGCTTCTTTCAGCTTGTGCTGGGCGGCAAAACGGCTCGGCAGGTGGGCATAGTTGAAGATGGAGAGGCGGGCCGGGTCGGTCTTGAGCACCTCTTCCAGGGTGTGATGGAAGCTCTCCCGGTTCTGGTGCGGCAGACCGTAGATGAGATCCAGATTGGTGGAGCGGAACCCCAGCTCGCGGGCACGAACCAGCATGGCGCGGATGAAGTCGTTGTCCTGCTCCCGATTGACCGCGACCTGGACCGCCTTGTTGAAGTCCTGAACGCCAAGGCTGATGCGGTTGAAACCGAGCTCCCGCAGCACATCCAGCATGGACAATTCGATCTCGCGGGGATCCACCTCGATGCTGATCTCCCCCTCCTCGGCGAAGTGGAAGTGCTCCCGCAACATGGCCATCAGGCGACGAGTCTGGGGTTCGCTCAGATAGGTGGGTGTACCGCCCCCCCAGTGCAGCTGGGTGACCAGTCTCTCCTTGAACAGGGGGGCCTGGGCCTTGATCTCCTGTTCGAGGTAGTCGAGGTATTGATCTGCCTTGTGCTGGTGCCGGGTAATGACCTTGTTGCAGCCGCAGTAGTAGCAGAGCTTGTGACAGAAGGGGATGTGCACGTAGAGCGACAGATTGCGTGCAGGATACTGGCCCGCTGCCTGGACAAAGTCCGGGTAGCCGAACCCCTCGTTGAACTCCAGCGCAGTGGGATAGGAGGTGTAACGCGGACCACTGTAGTTGTATTTTTCGATCAGGGCCTGATCCCACACAATCTGTTCTGCTTGCACGCTTGCTTCCTCTGTCTTTGTCATGGGCTCACCGGCTTAACTGAAAATCCTTCAGTCTGGCGACATCCTCAAGGATCTGCGCCTCCAGCTCGGCCTCGTAGCCGCTGCGTTCGAGATCCATCTTCATCACTTCATTGCGCTTGAGTGCCCGCCTCGCCTCATGGGTCGGCATCTCCTTCACCTTCTCATAGAGGCCGTAGAGCCCCGGGAACTCGGTGGCAAAGGCGCGGCCCCCCTTTATTTGCAAGGCATCCAGCAGATTGGTCAGCCGGATGGCGCCTTCTGAGTAGTCGCACTGACCATCTCGTACCGCGTGGGCGATCACCCTGACACTCTCCAGAATCCGCTCGTTGCGGGCCGCAATGGCGTGCTGCTGCATCTCTTGCTGGCGTTTGAGACGCGCCATCAGGGTGCCGGCATAGACGGCAAGCCCCAGCAAAATCAGGCCACCCAACAGGGCGGCCAGCATCCATCCACTCATCACTTTTTCTTCGGCTCGGGTTTGGCTTCAGGCTGGTAGTCCGCCTGAGAGAAACGCTCCCACAGCTCCTCTTCGGAGGCAGGCTGACTCGGCTCATCAAAATCGGCATCATCAAAATCCATGTCGCCATCTTCGTCATCGTCGTTGTCGATGATGCCGAGCTCGTCCATCAGCTCCTGATAACGGTCAACCCGCTGATCGACCCATGCCTGCTCTGCGGCCTCCAGGGTTTCACCGGCATCCAGACGATCCAGCAAGGCATTGAGGCGATCATCATTCTCGATGGACGCCAGCTCCTGCTCGGGGGTCATCACCACCCGCTTCTCTTTCGCAGGCTTGGTCGCCACCGGCTTGCTGCCCTTCTCGTCGGCAATCAGCGCGATGGGCTTGCGAGAGCCGATGCGTGGATCCTTGGCCTGCTTGGAGCCGCTCTTTTTGCCCGCCTGCTCGACCTGCTGGCGGGAGCCCGCCTTCAGGCCCTTGCGCTTGGCGGCGCGCTTGCGCTCACGACCTTCCTGAGCACTGGCATCTGATTCTTTGCGCTTGCCGGTAGGCTTGCGGTTGGGTTGTTTGGCCGACATGAATGACTCCGACAAATAACTGAATGGAAACCCCCGGAGCGTGTCGTCCGGGGAGGATGCTGAAGCGGGGAACAGTAAATATGGAACAAGAGTGGGATCCCGCACCAATTCGACCACTTTGGGTCGCTGAACACCGCAGGATCGGCATCCTCTGGGCATGTTGCTGGTATTTTGACACAGAATGTCTTGGCGGGTTAATGACCCAATAGAAAAAAGGCAGCCGAAGCTGCCTTTTTCCATCATGCGAGTTCCATTCCCTGGTAGCCAATCGCCTTATCCCTGGGCGAACCACGGCGCATCATTTCGTTGGATCATCCTGATCCTTATTGACCAGTCCTGAGTGTGCGTGTGTTTGTTTGTCTAACCCAAACCGGCGACATCCTGCCTCCCATCGGGGTGGTTGCCTCCCGCAGCCCCGCTCATCCCTGGCGGTCACCATCCTGGCTTTTTGCATCTATTGCTCATCGCATGCTCCGAGCCGACATCCTGTCAAACCGAAGACGGGTCTTGCACCCTCTCTCCGGCCAATCCTTGCTGCCTACTGTAACTTCTTCGCTGGATGACTCAATCAACCAAAGCACATTTCGAACTGGTACAAAGTGATTTTTTATTTCTTAATTCATTGAAAAACAAAAAATAATTAAATATACATGAGCAATCTTTCAGACACGACCAGCCCCGTATATAGAAGATCTCTTACAGCAATGCAGGCTGTTTACGGGCGATCGCTACAACCTCAAAAAAGAACAGGGAACACAATGGTTCCCTGTTCTTTTCAACAAGATAACTAACAGGCTATATCAGTGAAGCCCCGCCACATACTTGGAGAGCGCCTCGATATCCTGATCCGTCAGCTTCTTGGCCACATCCCGCATCATGCCATTGGGATCGTTGTCGCGGGTCGCCGAACGAAAAGCGCTGAGCTGGGCCTTGATATAGGCGGGATGCTGCCCTGACAGGCTGGGATACTTCGCTTGCTCGACGCCGGAACCCCGTGGGCCATGACAGGCGGTACAGGCGGCCAGGCCTCGCTCCATGTCTCCCCCCATATAAAGCGCCTTGCCTGCGGCAACCACATCATCGGGCACGGCAACCGGCGTCACCTTCTGGCTGGAGAAATAGGCGGCAAGATCGTCCATATCCTGCTCGGACAACGGCAACGCCATGGGTCCCATGACGGGCGCAACCCGACCAGTTTGGCCAGAAGCTGCAGCCTTCAGTTCAACTAATTGTTTTTTGATATATGATGCGTGCTGACCAGCAATCTTGGGATACATGTCGACTGGGCTGTTGCCGTCCGGTCCATGACAGGCCGCACAGACGGCAGCCTTGGTTTGTCCCGCAGCGGCATCGCCCTTGGCTTGTGCCATCCCAGTTACGCCAACCATCAGAGCAAGTGTAATGACTAGGTTCTTCATGGCGTTCCAACTTTCTCGTTATTAGGCTTCCAGATCCCATGCCGCTGAAGGCATGTTAAAATAAACGCGTTCAAGCGACGCCATTTTACACTATTTCACAAAAAAGTAACTCTATAACCCTCTATCTCTATGGGGAATTTACGTTGGATACACAAACTCTGAATTTCAATAAGGTGCATTTTGTGACCAGCGCACCCGACATCCGCCACCTGCCAAATGATGGGGGTGTCGAGATTGCGTTTGCCGGTCGTTCCAACGCTGGCAAGTCGTCTGCATTGAATACCTTGACCAAACACAAGAACCTGGCACGTACCAGTAAGACCCCTGGCCGTACTCAGCTGATCAACCTGTTTGAGCTGGAACCGGGCAAACGCCTGGTCGACTTGCCCGGCTATGGATATGCCCAGGTTCCGCTGGAAATGAAGCTCAAGTGGCAAAAGTCACTGGCTGAATACCTGCAACGACGGGAGTCCCTGAAAGGGCTGGTGATCCTGATGGACATCCGCCATCCGCTCAAGGAAACCGACATGAACATGCTGGAATGGAGTTCACACCGTGAACTGCCGGTGATGCTGTTGCTGACCAAGGCGGACAAGTTAAGCCCGGGGCCCCGCAACAACCAGGTGATCAAGGTTCGTCAGGCGGTGGCAGAACTGGGCCCGCAGATCCAGGTTGAAGCATTCTCTTCTCTGACCAATATCGGCGTCGAGAAGCTGGCCCAGACCCTGAGCGGCTGGTACCTGTCCGAAGCAGACAACGCCCAGGCAGACGACGAAGATCATCAGAACGAGGAGTAAACGACTCCTCTCCCTGGCTGCAATTGGCGGAGTTGGACCTCCGCTGATTGAAAGACTTTCATGATCCCCCCATCTCCGAGCCCTCCCTCCCCGCCTTCGCCACCTCTGAAGAAAAACCTAAAAAATATATTTAAATCATACCGATAGCATGTTTAGACGCGAAAAGAATTAACTAACCATCAACCTGATACCGTTTTCATGAATATCGAGTAGAAAATCAGAATTGAAGGCTGTAACAAACGAAACTGAAATTTAATTACACAATGAGGCAATATAGGGATAAAAATGAGGCCGGTATTGTCATTGCAAACCGGCCTAAAGAAATGAGTTCAAAAATTTGGGAAAAAGCGAGTTCTCGAGAACAAAGACGATTGGTTTTCCTCAAGAAGCGCCTTCATTCTAACAAAGAACGGCAACAATTAAAGCATTTACTCTAAAAGTTGCGCATAAAAAAACGCCCCGACGATGACTCATCGGGGCTGCTATTCAGCCACATTCAATTACGTGAAATAAAAGGTCTGAAAGATAGAACATCTTACCTCTGTACCCTACGCCGACAACTGTACAGCAAAGCAGCAGAAAGTGAAAGTAATTTATGTAATTTAGTTTCAAAGATAAGGAAGATAAAAAATATTCATAATTTTCATGCAGATAAAAAAATCCCCAGTACGAATACCGGGGAGTTATAAAGGTGACTAGCTAGCACTTCCTCAACTATCCAGTTAGTCAGCAGTCCGTTACAGAAGTTCCGCTGCTTTGAGAAAAAACTCAAAAAAATTCTGCGAGTGACGGCAAAGTAAAAGTAACTTATTGTTACGCAATGGTTTTATAAAAATGGCACCTGTTCTGCCACACACCCACCGCAGAACGACCGTTTCACATCACACGCGCCGTGCCGCATCACGAGGGAGCCCTTATCCAGAGATGCAGAATCTCTACATCAGATCTGCAGATCTGCCGACAGCCCAATAGAGCGCACAAGCTGGTTCACACGACGCGCAGATTGCGCTGCAACTCTCTCAATACCTGCTTGGTGCCGGGCCGGATCCCTCGCCATACGGTAAAGGCCTCAGCAGCCTGCTCGACCAGCATGCCCAATCCATCCATGGTATGGCGCGCACCATGTTGCTTTGCCCAGCCGATGAAGGCTGTGTCCGTTGCGCCATACATCATGTCGTAGATCGCGATGTCCTGGTGGATGAGGGTTGGCGCCAAAGGTGGCAACTCTCCTTGCAGACTCGCTGAGGTGGAATTGATGATGAGATCAAACGGCCCCACCAGCTGTTCATAGGATTGAGCAGTGATGCTGCCCAGATCCCTGAACTCCACAGCCAGCTGTTCCGCCTTGGCATGGGTACGGTTGACCACGACGATCTCGCCCGGCGCTTCCGCCAGCAAGGGGGCCAGGGCGCCACGAGCTGCGCCACCAGCTCCCAGAAGCAGGATCCTGCTACCGGCAAGGTTCACTCCGTGAGCCTTGAGATCGGCGACCAGCCCGGCGCCGTCGGTATTGTCACCCAGCAGCACGCCATCATCAGTCAGTTTGATGGTGTTGACCGCTCCCGCCCGCTTGGCCCTGGGGCTCAGCCGCTCCACCAGCACGAAGGCTTGCTCCTTGAAAGGTACGGTCACGTTGCACCCCTTCCCTCCTTCGGCGAAGAAGTGGTTCAGAGCGCTGGCAAACTCATCGACGGCCGGTTCTGCCAGACCATACTCCAGCTCTTGCTGGGTCTGCCTGGCAAACAGGGTATGAATGAAGGGAGATTTGCTGTGGCGCACGGGGTGGCCAAAAACCAGATAACGATCCATCAAGGCGTTCCTTTTGAGAGCAATATCCCGATTTAACGGGTTTTCTCATGAAGGAACAAGCCGAATATCGGCCAATAAGAAGGGGCCATCATGGCCCCTCTGGTCACAACCACTCGCGCGGTTTGAGGTAGTCGCTATAGAGCAATGCCTCCGGGCTGCCAGCCTCCGGCTGCCAGTCGTACTCCCAGCGCGCCAGCGGCGGCATCGACATCAGGATGGATTCAGTGCGCCCCCCCGTCTGCAGTCCGAACAGGGTCCCGCGGTCGTAGACCAGATTGAACTCCACGTAGCGGCCACGGCGATAAAGCTGGAACGCCCGTTCCCGCTCCCCATAAGCAAGCTCCTTGCGTCGCTCGACAATCGGCAAGTAAGCCGCGAGGTAACCCTCACCCACTGCACGCATAAAGGCAAAGCAGTCGGCAAAGGGCCAGCGGTTCAGGTCATCGAAGAAAAGACCGCCCACCCCGCGCGTCTCGCCCCGATGCTTGAGGAAGAAGTAACGATCGCACCAGGATTTGAACTCGGGATAAATGTCGGTGCCGAACGGCTGACAGAGCTCACGGGAGACCTGGTGCCAATGCCTCACGTCCTCTTCGAACGGATAGAAGGGCGTCAGGTCGAAGCCGCCACCAAACCACCAGATCGGCTCCTCCCCCTCTTTCTCGGCGATGAAGAACCGCACATTCGCATGGCTGGTCGGTACATAGGGATTATGCGGGTGGATCACCAGCGATACCCCCATGGCCTCAAACCTGCGGCCAGCCAGTTCGGGGCGATGTGCGGTCGCGGATGCCGGCATGGCATCGCCATAGACATGGGAGAAGTTGACCCCACCTTGCTCGATCACCGCCCCCTGACGCAGCACCCGTGTTCTACCGCCACCACCACCTTCGCGACTCCAGGCATCTTCCACAAAGCGCCCGTATCCATCGGCCTGCTCCAGGCCACGGCAGATATCATCCTGCAATTGCAGCAGGAAGGCTTTTACCTGGGCCACATCCGGTTTGCTCATTTTATCTCCTGTCAGACAGGCATCATGCATGCACTGCCTGCACTTCTCGTATTGTCATGACCTCATCGCACAACCTGCATGAAACAGGGCCGTGCCCAACTCAGGATGGGCGAATGATGGCCCCGGTGCGGGCGTCCTTGATTTCGGACGGGTTGGCTTGCCCCCCGACTTCGCCGGGCAGAATGTAAGCCAGCTGGCTTGCCAGCAGATCGCCAATATCAGCCACCCGGCGAGCGGGCTCCTCACCGGTGAGATTGGCACTGGTGGACACCAGCGGTTTGCCAAATGCCCGGCAAAGCCCTTGCACCTGGGGATGGCCTGTGACCCGCACCGCCAGGGTCTCGAACTGACCGGTCAACCAGGACGGCGTCGTCGCGCGAGCGGGCATGATCCAGGTGAAGGGACCAGGCCAGCTCGCCTGCACGCGAGCAAGCTGCTCATCGCTGAGCTGGCTCAAGTCGATGTAGTCCTGCAATTGCGCCAGATCTGCCGCGATCAGGATCAATCCCTTCTCCACCGGCCGCTGCTTGATGGCCAGCAGCCGCTGCACGGCGGCTTCGGAATCAGGATCACACCCCAGACCAAACACGGCTTCGGTGGCATAGGCGATAACCCCTTCTCCTTGAAGGGCGGCAACCGCTTGTTCAAATTCATTTGGCATAGGCACATGCGACAGCCACGCTGCCGCCTCTCATCACTGGATTGTATGTTGAACCGACATGACGGCATCGGGACCATCACTGCTGCGATATGGGCTATATCCCTGCTCCTCTTCAGTCATGCATTTCGGCTCAGACGCTTGAGTGCATCAGTGAACCGAGCAACCGCAGGGAGTTTGAGATGGCGATCAGGTCAGGATCAAGGCAAGTTGGGCGATGCGCATCGGCTCACAACCTCACGCTGACCAGCAATCCGCCTGCCTGATCATGGGCGGCGAGATTATACCCGCTCAATCTGGTGGGAGCATTTCTTTTGCGGGCAGACCCAGCGCAGGTTTCCCCGCACCTTCTTCTCGATCACGATGCCCCAGCCACACTCGGGACAGGGCATGGGAACCGGCTTGTCATTCACCACATACTTGCAGTGAGGATAGGCGTCACACGAGTAGAACTGTTTGCCATAACGGGACGTGCGGCTCACCAGATGACCTTTACCACACTCCGGGCAGAGGATTTGGGTATCGTCACTCTCCTGAAGGGATTCGATATGCTGACAGGCCGGGTACTGGGTACATCCCACAAACAGACCGTAACGACCCTTCTTGATGGCCAGTGGATGGCCACAATCCGGACAGGACGACCCCTCGAGCACTTTCTCTATATCGCGGCCAGAGGGGGTGAGGGAGCGAATGTAATCGCAAGCGGGATAGGCTGAACAACCAAGGAAGGGACCGTGCTTGCCCTGGCGGATCACCAGTTCAGCACCACACTGCGGGCACGGCTCGCGCTCGAAGGCATGTTCGTGGGCAGAGAAGAGGTGGTGATCGATCTTTGACATGGGCCGCGCCTTGAAATCCAGATGGCCTGAATTCTACCAGCGCGGCACCGGGCTGTCAGTGGATGACGCCGTCCGACTCGTCAAACACCAGCTCTTCCATCTGCTGGTAGGCGTTTTCGCTGCCTGGCACATTGAACAGCACCATCATGACGACCCACTTCAGATCGTCCAGCTCGATGTCCGGCTTGTCCAGCTCGAGCAACCGTTCGATGCAGATTTCACGGGTTTCGGCATTCAGCACTTGCGCCTGCTCCAGGAACAGCAGGAAACCGCGACATTCAGTACTGAGGCGAACAAGCTCCTGCGGCGCATAGATCCGCATAGAGCCCTGCTGGCTTGCGGTGACATAGACTTCCCGCTCGCTGTCGTGCAGGTTGGCCAGTCGCTCCAGCCAGTTGAGCGCTTTCTCGATCTCGTCCTTGTCGAAACCGGCACGGCTCAGTTCGTCGGTGAGTTCATCCTGCTCGACCATCACATCTGCATCGCTGTGGATGTAGGTCTCGAAAAGGTACATCAATACATCAAACATGATTCGCCCTCCTCGCTCTGACGTATCCACCGGCTACCGCCATCACTGCACCAACCAGCTCCAGCTCTACCAACCTGCCCAGTACGACATCGACAGGAAGCCGGGCCCGTTCGGCAACGGTATCCACGCTCGTGGTCTCATAATCTACGTTATCCAACAAATCGGCATAAGGCAATTCGCTATTATGCTGCGCCTCGGAAGAACCGTTGGCGGGTCCGGGGGGCAAGACCAGCCTTGGAAACTCTTCCAGGATATCGGCGGCATTCAAGACCAGCTTGGCACCCTGTTGAAGCAGACGGTTGCACCCTGCTGCCTGTGCATTTTGCGGGGCGCCGGGAACGGCAAAGACCTCGCGGCCCTGCTCCAGCGCATAACGGGCCGTGATGAGCGAACCACTCTGTTCTGCCGCTTCCACCACCAGTGTCCCCAGCGACAGACCACTGATGATACGGTTGCGGCGAGGGAAGTGTTCAGCCAGGGGGCCTTGCTGGGGCGCCAACTCGGAGACAAGCAGACCTTCCTGCTCGAGGATCTGCATCGCCAACCCCTGATGACGCTTGGGGTAGAGACAATCCAGACCGGATCCGAGCACCGCCAGGGTGATTCCGCCCGATGCCAGCGCCTGCTGATGGCAAACGCCATCGATGCCCAACGCGAGGCCGGAGGTGATCGCCAGACCACAGCCCACCAACTCGGCACACAAGCGTGTCGCATTGTCTTTGCCGGCATAGGTGGGGTGGCGGGTACCCACCATCGCCAACTGTGGCAGGGAGAGGGATGAGACGTTCCCGCGGCAGTAGAGCAAGAGCGGGGCGCCGGGGATCTCTTTGAGCAGGGCAGGATATGCAGGGTCATCGGGACAGAGGAGGTGATTGCCGGGCTCGGCGGCCCAGCTCAATCCCTGCTCCACGACAGGAAGAGGCCATCTCATCTGCTGAATCTGGACACTCTGCAGGCCAAGAGCTCGCAGGGCGCCATCGTCTGAGTCAAACAGAGTTGTGATGTCACCACCCACATGAGCCAACAGGCGAGCGGCGGTGACCGGGCCTATGCCTGTAACGGCATCCAGCGTCAGCCATAGCGACAACCGCTCCAGTGGCAAGGACACGTCAGAAATTACTGACCTGATAACCAGAGCCGACCAGATCCTGGCTCTGCAGGATAAGACCGTAACTCAATTTGTCGTAGACCTTGAACAGCATGACTCTGGCAACGGCCTCGGCAGGCAGCGATGACTTGCCGGCAGAATAGAACGCCTTGTCATAGACGGATGAATATTCCCGGTATGACACCTTGCCATTCTTGTCCACCATCTCGGCTCCCGGGCGCAGGATCTCGAGCACATCGCCCGGGGCCACCTGATCACGCCCCCCCTTGTTGATGAGTACCACATCAAATTTGCCCCCACCATGTACCTTACTCGGCAGCTCGATCACATAGCCGGGGGAAATGGAAGGTGCCGCCTTTGGCATGAACACGGCAGAGATGCTCTCCTGCGACGGCAGCGGCATCACCTTGTCGCCCTGATACACCTCACGCCGGTTATGGGTCAGCGTCACTTTGGTGGTGTCGTGGGCAAGGTACTCCTCTGCCCGCACCGTGCCGACAAAAATTGCCTCCTGACCGAGCGACTCGCCGGTATGCTTGTCCTTGTATGCCACCCCCGGGCGATAGAGGCCATAACTCTGGCCCGGGTTCAGGGCTCCTTTCACATAGAGAATGTCGCCCTCCAGCATCCCGACATGCTTGTCATTGTTGCCGAGCACATAGGGCAGGTCCTTGCTCTGCTGGCTGTTGGCCAGAATGTGGTCGGTCTGCAGGAAGGGCGCTATCTCGCTCAGAGGCAGGGTCGGTATGGGATTGGCCTTGTTTTCATAGCGGTTCTTGGGTGAGAGACGGATGACCTGCTTGCCCCCCTGATTGGCTTTGCCGAGCCGAGGCTCACCATTGACCCAGCTCAGGTGCAGCACGTCACCGGGATAGATCCAGTGGGGATTGGCGATCTGCGGATTGATGTTCCAGAGGCGTGGCCAGAGCCAGGGTTCGGCCAGATACTGGCCCGAGATATCCCAGAGGGTGTCCCCTTTTTGCACCACATAAGTCTCGGGGTAACCGGATTTGAGCGTCAACTGCTGTGCCATGGCGCCACCGGCCAGGGCTGTCGCCAGGCAGGCGACGACGATTTGCTTCAGATACATAACACTCCCTGTTACTTCTGCACGCAAAGTGTTGCTGTTTTTTGTCGGCGTAAATGACTAGAATTACGTCAATATTGACTGCGTTTATATGAAACTAAAGAAAAAATTATGGCCATTCTAGATGTATTGCGTTTCCCCGATGAGCGTCTGCGCACAATCGCGGCCCCTGTCGAAGCCTTTACACCCGAGTTACAACACATTGTAGATGATATGTTCGAAACCATGTACGCGGAGGAAGGCATCGGCCTGGCCGCGACCCAAGTCGACATTCATCAGCGCATCATCGTCATCGATGTCTCCGAGAACCGCGAAGAACAGCTGGTGTTGATCAACCCGGAGATCCTGGAGCAGTCCGGCAGCACCGGCATCGAAGAGGGCTGCCTCTCCGTGCCCGGCAACCGTGCTCTGGTTCCGCGCGCCGAGTGGGTCAAGGTCAGGGCGCAAGATCGCCACGGCAACACCTTCGAGCTGGAAGCGGACGATCTGCTCGCCATCTGCATACAACATGAGATGGATCATCTGGTCGGCAAGCTGTTTGTGGATTACTTGTCCCCGCTCAAGCGCCAGCGCATTCGTCAGAAGCTGGAAAAGATGGCCCGTGAAGATCGCAAAGTCCTCTGAGGATACGCTCCATTGAACAAGCTGAAACTGATTTTTGCCGGTACCCCCGACTTCGCCGCCCGTCATCTGGCGGCGTTGTTGTCTTCCGGCCACGAGGTCGTCGCCGTTTATACCCAGCCGGACAAGCCCGCCGGTCGCGGCCAGAAGCTCACCGCCAGCCCGGTCAAGGAGCTGGCGCTGGCCCACGATCTGCCGGTCTACCAGCCTGCCTCCCTGCGCAATGAAGCGGCGCAGACCGAACTGGCCGCTCTGGGTGCCGATCTGATGGTCGTCGTGGCTTATGGCCTGATCCTCCCCAAGGCGGTGCTTGATACGCCGCGTCTGGGCTGCATCAACGTCCACGGCTCCCTGCTGCCGCGCTGGCGCGGTGCCGCCCCGATTCAACGCTCCATCTGGGCGGGGGATGCCGAAACCGGCGTCACCATCATGCAGATGGACGTGGGGCTGGATACCGGCGCCATGATCCGCAAGGTAACCTGCCCCATCGCCAGTGATGAGACCTCTGCCAGCCTCTATGACAAGCTGGCCGGTCTGGGCCCGCAGGCACTGGTCGATACCCTGGACGCCATGGCTGCCGGCGACACCGCTGCCGAGCCCCAGGACGATGCGCTGGCCAACTACGCCGAGAAGCTCTCCAAGGAAGAGGCCCGCATCGACTGGTCGATGGACGCCGTTGCCATCGAACGCTGCATCCGTGCCTTCAACCCCTGGCCCATCAGCTGGTTCGACGTCGCCGGACAGACCGTCAAGGTGTGGCAGGCCGAGGTCGTCGCACGGGATCACGGTCAGGCAGCCGGCACCCTGCTCAAGGCCGACAAGCAGGGGATCGAGGTTGCCACCGGTCAGGGCGTGCTGCGCCTGCTGACCCTGCAACCTCCCGGCAAGAAGGCCATGTCCGTTTCGGATCTGCTCAACTCTCGCCGCGACTGGTTTGAACCTGGCACGCAACTGATTTGATCTGGATTGAATTGACACAAGCGGGGCCCTGGCCCCGACTTGTGCATCTAAGGTAACGCTATGAAAACACGCGCACAGGCTGCTCTCGTCATTCAACAGGTGCTGGATCAGGGTCAATCTCTCTCCGCCGTTCTGCCTGCTGCCCAAGAGAAGGTCGCCCCTCGCGATCGCGCCCTCCTGCAAGAACTCTGCTACGGCACCCTGCGCTGGCTGCCCCGCCTCGATGCGGCGGTCAGCGAGATGATGGACAAGCCGCTCAAGAACAAGAGCCGCATCTTCCACTACCTCATCCTGGTCGGCCTCTACCAGCTCATCTATACCCGCATTCCGGCTCACGCCGCCGTGGCCGAGACCGTCAACGCCGTCAAGCTGCTCAAGGGTTCTTCCCTGCGCGGCCTCATCAACGGCGTACTGCGCAACTTCCAGCGCAGCGCCGAAGTGATCCTGCTGCGCATCGACCGCGTTCCCAGCGTCCGCCTCGGCCACCCCGAATGGCTCACCAAGCGCCTGCGTCAGGCCTATCCCGATGACTGGGAGTTCATCATGGAGGCCAACAACCAGCGCCCGCCCATGTGGATCCGCAACAACAGCCAGCGCCAGAGCCGCGAGGCCATGCTGGCCCGCATGAGCGAGGCGGGCATCCCGGCCATGGCCGGTGTGGAAGGGGAAGATTGCATCCTGCTGGAGCGCCCCTGCGACGTGACCAAGCTGCCCGGCTTCGAGCAGGGTGACTGCTCGGTGCAGGACGGTGCCGCCCAGCAGGCCGCCGCCCTGCTCGATCCCCAGCCGGGCGAGTGGGTGCTGGACGCCTGCGCCGCCCCCGGCGGCAAAACCGCCCACCTGCTGGAACGCCAGCCGGCCCTTGCCGGCGTGGTTGCCGTCGACGCTGATGACAACCGCCTCAAGCGGGTGCAGGAGAACCTGGATCGTATCGGCCTTCAGGCCCAAGTCATCCACGGTGATGCCAGCACGCCGGATCTGTGGTGGCCACAGGGGCAGTTCGACCGCATCCTGCTGGATGCCCCCTGCTCCGCCACCGGCGTCATCCGCCGTCACCCCGACATCAAGTGGTTGCGCCGGGATCAGGACATCCGCGAACTGGCCGAGCTGCAACGCCGCATTCTCGATGCCCTCTGGGGCAAGCTGAAGCAGGGCGGCACTCTGCTCTACGCCACCTGCTCCGTGTTGCCGGAAGAGAACCGGGAGCAGATCCGCGCCTTCCTGGCCGATACCCCGGATGCCCGCCTGGTGCCGTTGCATGCAGAAGACACCCCGGCCTGTCCGGGTCGCCAGTTCCTACCCGGCGAGGCGGAGATGGACGGCTTCTACTATGCCAAGCTCATCAAGCTGTAGGCCGAACCGGCGGATGGCAGGCCCGGTGACGGGCCGCCTCATTACGAAGCAACAACCTTGAGTAAGATGGCCTTATGAAAATCATCATTCTGGGCGCAGGTCAGGTGGGTGGCACCCTGGCCGAGAACCTCGCCGGCGAGAACAACGACATCACCATCGTCGACACCGACAGCGAGCGCCTGCGCGAACTGCAGGACAAATTCGACCTGCGGGTGGTGAACGGCCACGGCGCCCATCCCAGGGTGCTGCGCGAAGCCGGCGCCCAGGATGCCGACATGCTGGTCGCCGTCACCAACAGCGACGAGACCAACATGGTCGCTTGCCAGGTCGCCTACTCCCTGTTCAACACCCCGAACAAGGTGGCGCGCATTCGCTCCCCCGCCTATCTGGTGGAGCGGGATCGCCTGTTCCTGCCCGAATCCGTCCCCGTGGACCACCTGATCGCCCCGGAGCAGCTGGTGACCGACTACGTGCGTCGCCTGATCGAGTATCCGGGGGCGTTGCAGGTGGTGGATTTTGCCGACGGCAAGGTGGGCCTGGTGGCGGTCAAGGCCTATTACGGCGGCCCCCTGGTGGGCAATGCGCTCTCCACCCTGCGGGAACACATGCCCAACATCGAAACCCGGGTCGCCGCCATCTTCCGCCAGGGGCGCTCCATCCGCCCCCAGGGCACCACCATCATCGAAGCCGATGACGAGGTGTTCTTCGTAGCTGCGGCGGGCCATATCCGTGCCGTGATGTCTGAACTGCAACGCCTCGAGAGCCCCTACCGGCGCATCATGATCGTCGGCGGCGGCAACATAGGCGCCGGCCTCGCCCGCCAGCTCGAGAAGCGCTACAGCGTCAAGCTCATCGAGCGCAACCAGAAGCGGGCGGAGCAGCTCTCCGAACACCTGGAACACACCATCGTCTTCTGCGGCGATGCGGCGGATCAGGAGCTGCTGGCGGAGGAGCACATCGACCAGATCGACGTCTTCATCGCGGTGACCAACGAGGATGAGGCCAACATCATGTCGGCCCTGCTCGCCAAGAAGATGGGGGCCAAGAAGACCATGGTGCTGATCCAGCGCGGCGCCTACGTGGACCTGGTACAGGGCGGCTCCATCGACATCGCCATTTCCCCCCAGCAGGCCACCATCTCGGCCCTGCTGACCCATGTGCGCCGTGCCGACATCGCCAACGTCTACAGCCTGCGCCGCGGGGCGGCCGAAGCCATCGAGGCGATCGCCCACGGGGACGAGAACACCTCCAAGGTGGTGGGCAAGACGGTGGGCGAGCTGAAGCTGCCCCCGGGCACCACCATAGGCGCAGTGGTGCGCGGTGATGAGGTGCTGATCGCCCACGATCGCACCCAGATACAGCAGGATGACCACGTGGTGATGTTCCTGGTGGACAAGAAGTACATCCCGGAAGTGGAGCGTCTGTTCCAGCCCAGTCCCTTCTTCCTGTAAGCCGGCCATGTCTCTGGCAACGGTATCCGGACCCGGCCCCTTTTCTCAGGAAAGGTCCGGGTCTTTTTTCAATCAACGACCAGGTTATCTTGCATGATCAAGCTGCATCCCATCGTCTTCACGCTCGGGCTGGTGCTCTCCAAGCTGGCGCTCTTCATGTGGCTGCCCACCCTGCTGGCCCTGCTGACCGGTTCGGAAGGTTTCGTCGAATTTCTCAAGTCGGTCTTGATCACCCATGGTGCCGCACTGCTCTGCCTCCATTACGGTCGCAAGGCGGAGTTTCACCTCGGGGTGCGGGAGATGTTCCTCCTCACCACCTCGGTCTGGGTTGTCGCCTGCGTCTTCGGGGCCCTGCCCTTCGTCTTCATCACCCATATCGACTTTGCCGACGCCTACTTCGAGACCATGTCGGGGGTCACCACCACGGGCTCCACCGTACTGTCGGGGCTTGACGGCATGGCTCACAGCATTCTGCTGTGGCGATCCATCCTGCAGTGGCTGGGCGGGGTCGGTTTCATCGTGATGGCGGTGGCGGTGCTGCCCTACCTCAACGTCGGGGGCATGAAGCTGTTCCAGACCGAGAGCTCGGATTGGTCCGACAAGAGCGCCCCCCGCGCCAAAACGGTGGCCAACAACATAGTGCTGGTCTATCTGGTACTCTCCATGCTCTGCTTCCTCGCCTACTGGGTGAGCGGCATGAACCTGTTCGAGGCGGTCAACCACGCCATGACGACCCTGAGCACCGGCGGCTACTCCACCTCGGACCAATCCATGTCCCACTTCTCCCACGCGGCGCACTGGATAGGCACCCTCTTCATGTTCCTCGGTGGCCTGCCCTTCCTGCTCTATGTGCAGGCTCTCTCCCGCCGTGACAACAGCCTGTTCAAGGATGCCCAGGTGCAGGGCTTCTTCTGGCTGATCGTCTGGGTGACCCTGGTCGTCACCTTCTATCTCTGGGTGAGAGACATCTACGGCTTCATGGATGCCTTGCGCATCAGCAGCTTCAATATCGTCTCCGTGCTCACCACCACGGGTTTCGGACTCGGCGACTTCGGCACCTGGGGCCCGCTCACCACCATTATCTTCATCATCCTGCTGGCACTCGGCGCCTGCTCCGGCTCCACCTCGGGCGGGCTCAAGATCTTCCGGGTCCAGGTGGCCTTCGCCCTGTTCAAGAAACAGATGCGCCAGCTGATGCACCCCTCCGCCGTGTTTCCCCAGAAGTACAACGGCCGTCCGGTCAACGACGCCATCATCCGCTCCCTGATCTCCTTCGTGCTGGTCTACTTCGCCATCATCCTGCTCATCGCCGCCCTGCTCGCCGCCATCGGGCTGGACCCCCTGACCGCCATCTCGGGCTCCATCACCGCCGTGGCCAACGTGGGCCCGGGCATGGGGCCTGTCATCGGTCCCAGCACCAACTTCGCCAGCCTGCCGGATGCGGCCAAGTGGATACTGTCGTTCGGCATGCTGCTGGGACGCCTCGAGATCCTGACGGTGGCGGTGCTCTTCTTCCCCTCCTTCTGGAAGCAATAAGCAGCCGTCCAGGCTGTTGCATGAAACGAAAAGGGCAGCCAATGGCTGCCCTTTTCGTTGTCCCGGCGAATGACGACTCCCCTCAGTCCGCCGACTCCTCCCGCTCCAGCGCCCTGTCCACCAGCGCGTCCGGCAAGGGCTTGGTCACCTCGACCCCCAGCTCGCGAAAGCGCTCGGCCTGGGCGATCAGGTTGCCACGACCGTTGACCAGCCGGCCCATCGCCTTGTCGTAGCTCTCCTGCGCCTTGTGCAGGCTGCCCCCCATTTGCTGCATCTCCTCCACGAACAGCCGCAGCTTCTCGTAGAGGCGGCCGGCCCGCTCCGCTATCTGGCGCGAGTTCTGGTTCTGCCGCTCGTAGCGCCACAGGTTCTCTATGGTGCGCAGCGCCACCATCAGGTTGGTGGGGCTCACCAGCAGGATGTTGTGTTCCAGCCCGTAGCGCACCAGGGAAGGGTCCGCTTCCAGGGCAGCGAGGAAGGCAGGCTCCACCGCCACGAACATCAGCACATAGTCCAGGGTGCGCACCCCGGGCAACTGCTGGTAATCCTTGCGGCCCAGCTCGCGGATATGGTTGCGCACCGAGGCGATGTGCTCCTTGAGCGCCACCGCCTTCTCCAGATCATCAGCGGCGTTGTACCAGCGCTCATAGGCGGTCAGCGACACCTTGGCGTCGATGATGATGTCTTTGTCCTGGGGCAGGTGGACGATGACGTCGGGCTGGTAGCGCTTGCCCTTGTCCACCTCGATGTTGACCTGGGTGTGGTACTCATGCCCCTCGCGCAGGCCGCACTCGGAGAGGATCCGCGCCAGCACCACCTCCCCCCAGTTGCCCTGCTGCTTGCTGTCGCCCTTGAGGGCCCGGGTCAGCGCCGCCGCCTCTTCGGTCATGCGGGCGTTGAGCTCGGCAAGGCGCTCCAGCTCGAACTTGAGGTTGTGGCGTTGGGCCGTCTCCTGGGCGTGGGTCTCTCCCACCTGGCGGCGAAAGCCCTCGAGCTGCTCCTTGAGTGGAGTCAGCAGGAGATCCATGCTGTTCTGATTCAGTTCGCGGAAGTTGCCGGCATTTTGTTCAAAGATACGATTGGCGAGGTTCTCGAACTGCTGGCTGAGGCGCTGTTCAGCCTCTTGTTGCAGTTGCAGCTTCTCGGCGCTGGCGATGCGTTCGCTGCGCAGAGTCGCCTCGGCTTCCTTGAGGCGGGCGGTGAGCTTGAGCAGCAGGGTCTGCTGCTGATCCAGCTTCTGCTGAGCCAGCATCTTCTCGTCCTGCAGCGCGTCCCAGCGATCCTGCAACCCCTGATGACGCTCCTCCAGCAGCAGCGCCTCTTCACGGCCGCTGCGTCGCCCCCACCACCAGCCGAACAGCAGCGCCAGCCCGCCAGCCAGCATGGCAGGCCACCAGGTCAGCAGCGGGGTCATCGGCGCCCCCGCTGGCGCAGGAAGAGTTCGAGATAGCGGTTGAGCAGCAACCAGATCAGCACAAAGAGCAGATAGGCCGCCAGCACCACCCACTTGTGGCTGTTGACCCCGGTATCCAGTTCACTGAACTCGATACCCTTGAGATGGCAGTAGGCCCACATCAGCAGGGGGAAGACATAGAGCAGAGAAGCACGCCACAGAAATAGCCACATGAGTTCATTCAATCCCGCAAAAAGACCCGCCTAGCTTACACAAGGGCAACCCGGCTTGCGATCCTGCCCGCCGCTATTCTCTGGCTTGCCGGCCTAAAACTGGATAAAATTAACCCCTAATAGGTATAGAGGTGGGCATGACGCATTTTTTCTGTCGCTGGCTGGCACACGCATGGGGGAGCCCCCGCAGACCCGAGGTGGTCTGCCATGAGGCACGCCCGCCCTGGGCCATCGACGAGTCCCAGTTCCTCACCCTCTGCACCCGTTGTGGCGACTGCTTCAAGGCGTGTCCCAACGGCCTCATCAAGCCCGCCGATCGCCCCGAATATGACGGCAGCCCCATCGCCGGTACCCCAGTGCTGGATCTCGCCTGTGGCCAGTGCAGCTATTGCGGCAGCTGCGCCAGAGCCTGCCCCACGGGCGCACTGGATCTCTGCCTCGGCCGTCAGGTGCAGACCCGGGTCAGGATAGAGGCGAGCTGCCAGGCCCGTCAGGGCTACTACTGCCTGCTGTGCGAAGATGCCTGCCCCCAGCAGGCGATCAAGGTCGGCAGCGAGGGAGTGACCGTCAACATGGCCGCCTGCGATGGCTGCGGCGCTTGCGGCCTCGCCTGTCTGCACGGAGCCATCACCCTTGTGCCCCAGCTCTGACCGCTGGCAATGACAGAGGGGCCCGCAGGCCCCTCTGTCATTCACCGTGGCATCATGCCATGGTCAGGATATTATCCTGCTCTATGCCGAGAAGGTGGCACAGACGAGTGGGATCCCGCACCGCATCCGCCAAAGTGTACTCCCCCAGTACCTCCAGGAAGGCGTGCATGGCGCGGCGCAGAATGCCCTGGATGCGGCAGCCCCCGGAGAGACGGCAGTTTTCGCGCTTGCAGTCCACCGGGCAGAGCACGTGCTCCATGTCCATCACCACATCGCGCAGGTTGATGGAGACGGCGGCACGGCCGAGGCGGATGCCCCCATGCTTGCCACGCACCGTCTCGATGTAACCCTTGATGCCGAGCTGATGCACTATCTTGACCACGTGATTGCGGGAGATGGCGAAGGTGTCGGCCACTTCCGTGATGGTCGACAGGCGATCACCGGGCTGGATGGCCAGGAAGGTCAGGGTACGCAGGGCGTAGTCGGTAAATCGTGTCAGTTGCATGGTCGCACTTGCCTCTTACTACAAGCCAGAAATCAGGACGACAGCCGGTGGCCAAAGAGGGGGTCTGCACATGCGTGCGCACGGGATGGGCTTCTTCGACCGAGTCGTGAAGTCACAAGGGTAAGAGCAGCCCGGGCGGGTGTCGACGAAGATGTACATAAATCGACACTTTCTTTGATTGATCGCAAACTTGCCGCCTCGGCGAGGGGTTTTGGCGGTTTCCGTCGACAAACCCCCACCTCCTCTGCCATCGCCGGAGCCGTTGTCCGGCGAGTTCAGTGGGGCTGTTTCAGCCAGTTGCGCAGCGCCTGGGAGGGGATGGAGCTCTCGGAAGCCACCGCGAAGGCGCCCCAGTCCACGGCGCACTGCAACGCATCGGCCATGGCCATGCCCCGCGCAAGACCGTGGATGAGGCCGCCCGCGAAGGCATCCCCCGCCCCCGTGGTATCCACCACGGAGACCGGTCGCGCCGCCACCCTGACCTGCTCCTCCCCGTGAATGGCCACGGCTCCCGCCTTGCCTTCGGTCAGCACCAGCCATTCGAGCTGATCCCCCGCGAGCTGGCGGGCATGCTGCCAGGGGTCGCTCACCTCGCCGAGATCGGAGCGGGAGGCCACCAGCACGTGGCAGGGGCGGCGGGCCTGCCCCCCCTTGGGATACTGGGCCACCACGAAACTCTTGGCGAGCATCTGGCGCATGTAGCCCACGATGGCGGTGCCCGGATAGTTCACATAGAGGCAGTCCACCCCTTCGGTCGGCAGATCCCCCGGCAGATCCGGACGACGTGGGCGCCTGAGGATGGTGCGCTCACCGGTGGCGTCCACCAGCACCAGCAGCTCGCCGGTCTCGCCGCCAAAGCGTTCCACATGGCTGCAATCCAGGCCGTATGAGGCCGCCTGCTCCAGCAGCCAGTCACCGGTGTCGTCCAGCCCGACCCGGGAGGCGATGATCACCTCGTGCCCCGCCCACACCAGTCCGATGCCGGTATTGGCGGCGCCGCCGCCGAGTCTGCGCCCCTGATCCACGTATTGCAGCCGCGCCCCCGCCACCAGGGGTTCGGCCAGGGAGAGCACATGATCACAGTTGAGATTGGCGAGCAGCAGGATGCGGGACATGGAAACCTCGGCGGGAGGAGGCCGGCCCCCCGGGGTGCCGGCACAGAAACGGAAGCGGGATCAGTAGACGGGCAGCTCCACCCCTGACAGCAGCTCGTCGATGCGCGCCTGGGTCGGCTGCTGCATCACGTTCTGGATCATCTCCTTGGTGAGATGGGGGGAGAAGGAGCTGATGAAGTCATACATGTAGTTCTGCAAGAGGATGCTCTTGCTGAAGCAGATCTGGGCCGGGCAGGGCTCGAACAGGTGCTCCAGATTGATGGCCACGAGGCCGGGGGCATCGCTATCGTTGGCAACCAGAGAGGAGATGATGCCGATACCAAAGCCCAACTCCACGTAGCGCTTGATGACGCCGGCATCCATCACCGTCATGTAGTAGTTGGGGGTGAGGCCGGCCGCCTGGAACACCTTGTCCTGCACCTGACGCCCGGTGGCGCCGCTCTCGTAGCTCAGGATGGGATACTGGCAGAGCTGCTCCAGGGTCGGCTTCTTCACCTTGGCCAGGGGGTGCTCCTGGGGCACCACCAGGGAGAGGGTCCAGAGGTAGGCGGGCAGCGCGATCAGCTCCTTGTCGAAGCCTATCTCGTGGGCCACGATGGAAAAATCCGAGTATCCCTTGCTGATCTGCTCCTTGGTGGCGGACATCACAGGATGCAGGTGGAACGAGATCTTGGGGTACTTTTTGGTGAAGTAGGTGACGCTTTTCGGCAGCAGGTAGCGGGCGATGGTGTGGGTGGTATGGATGTTGAGGGTGCCCACGGTCGGATCCAGGTACTCCCGGGAGATGGCCTTGATCTTGCTCTCGATATTGAGCATGGCCTCGGCACACTTGATGATCTCCTCCCCCACCGGGGTGATCCGGTGCAGGTGCTTGCCGCGGCGCTCGAAGATGCGCACCCCCAGCTCGCTCTCCAGCAAGCCGATCTGCTTGCTCACCCCAGGCTGGCTGGTATAGAGCGCATCGGAGGCAACGGAGACGTTGAGATTGTGGTCCCGCACCGCGATCAGATACTTCAACTGCTGTAGTTTCAAGGTTGCCCCCTCACAGACTGACGCGGCGCTCGTCGATGGACCAGGCCGCCAAAAATGGCGGCCAGTGTATCATCCGGACTGGGCATATCGCCGCTTGATCCTTCATTTTGCTACAAAATCTAGCATCAGCGCGGTGGATATGACAAACGGGGTTCAGCGCACGTCGGCCCCGATCGGCAGGATGCCGAGGAACTGCAGCAGCCACTGCATCATGGTGGCGGAATCCACCTCCCCTTCCAGGGAAGAGAGACTGCTCTGGTAATGCGCATCGGGCAGCCTGTCCCGTCGCCGCTCGATCAGGGCCCGGTTGTACGCCACCGAGAATTCCGGGTGCCCCTGGATGGCGACGATGTGATCCCCCTGCAGGAACATGAAGTTGGGGCAGAAGTCGTTGCCCGCGAGCAGGGTCGCCCCCGGCGGAAGCTGCTCCACCTGATCCTGGTGGCTTGCCAAGATGCGGATGGTGTCCAGCCCCGGCGCCATCCAGGGTTTTGTCGTCTGCATGGCATGGACCGACACCCCCAGCCCCCACCCCTTGGTGGACTTCATTACCTCCCCTCCCAGGGCCTGGGCGATCACCTGATGGCCGAAGCAGACCCCGGCCAGCTTGACGTTGGCATCGTGGGCCCGGCGGATCCAGTCGCGCAGCGCCAGGATCCAGGGGATGTCGCTGTAGGCATCGTGACGCGAGCCGGTGATGAGCCAGGCATCGCATTCGGTCAGATCCGGGGGCAGATCGCCGTCGAGGGCGGACCAGACCCGAAATTCCAGCTCGGGGGCCAACGCCCGGAAACCCTTGATAAACATCTCGGAGTAAACGGGACCAAAATCCCCCACCAAATCGGGGTCCAGCCGGTCACAATCGAGAATACCCAGTCGCATCTGTTACTCCTTGACAGAAGCGCCCCCGCAGACCGGCGGCCTGCGGGGGCAAGAGATTAAAGCCATGGCAGCGAGCCGGTGGCTCACTTCATGGTCGGCATGGAGAACTCGGCGCCGGCGCGCAGGCTCTGGGGCCAGCGGGCGGTCACCGTCTTCATCCGGGTGTAGAAGCGCACCCCATCCGGCCCGTGCATGTTGAGCGGCCCGAAGATGGACCGTTTCCAGCCACCGAAGCTGTGAAACGCCATGGGCACCGGAATGGGAACGTTCACCCCTACCATACCGACCTGAACCCGCGTGGTGAAGTCCCTTGCGGTATCTCCGTCACCGGTGAAGATGGCGGTGCCGTTGCCGTACTCGTGTTCGTTGATGAGGCGCAGGGCCGTCTCGTAGTCCGGGGCCCGCACGATGGCGAGCACGGGGCCGAAGATCTCCTCCCGGTAGATGCGCATCTCGGGGCCGACCCGATCGAACAGGCTGCCCCCGATGAAGTAGCCCTCGCCATGGCTCAGGCCCCGGCCATCCACCACCAGCTCGGCCCCCTCGGCCACCCCCTGATCCACGTAGCCGCGCACCTTGGCCAGGTGTTCCCGGCTGATGAGGGGCCCCATCTCGTTCTCCGGACTCTGACCGAGACCGGGGCCGACCCGCAGGGCCGCCACCAGGGGCGAGAGCTTCGCCACCAGGGCATCGGCAGTCTCGTCACCCACCACCACGGCCACCGAGATCGCCATGCAACGCTCGCCCGCCGCGCCATAGGCGGCCCCCATCAGGGCGGAAACCGCCTGATCCAGATTGGCATCCGGCATGACCACCATGTGGTTCTTGGCGCCGCCCAGGGCCTGCACACGCTTGCCGTGGGCCGAGGCGGTGGCATAGATGTACTGGGCGATGGGGGTGGAGCCGACAAACGACACGGCACCGACCCTCGGGTCGGTCAGCAGCACGTCCACCACCTCCTTGTCGCCGTTGACCACGTTGAGCACCCCGTCCGGCAGGCCCGCCTGCTTGAGCAGTTCGGCCATGCGCAGGGAGAGGGACGGATCCTTCTCCGAGGGCTTGAGGATAAAGGTGTTGCCGCAGGCCAGGGCCACCGGGAACATCCAGAGCGGCACCATGGCAGGGAAGTTGAACGGGGTGATGCCGGCGCAGACCCCCACCGGCTGCATCATGGAGTGACTGTCCACCCCGCGGCCCACGTTGAGGGAGTGCTCCCCCTTGAGCAGATGGGGAATGCCGCAGGCAAACTCCACCACCTCCAGACCCCGGGTCAGCTCGCCCTGGGCGTCGGAGAAGACCTTGCCGTGCTCACGGCTGATGAGCTGGGCCAGCTCGTCCCTGTGCTGCTCCATCAGCTCCTTGAAGCGAAACAGCACCCGGGCCCGCACCAGCGGCGGGGTCTGGGCCCACTCCCCAAAGGCGCGCTCGGCGCAGGCAATCGCCTCGGCACACTCGTCGGCCGTGCTGAGAACGACGGAGCCCTGCTGCTGGCCGGTGGCCGGATTGAAGATGGCACCGAAACGCTCGCTGCGACTCTCGGTCGTCTCGCCGTCGATGAAGTTGTCGATCCTGTAACTCATAAATCCTCCGTGATGGGTCATCCGTCCTCCCCTCGCCGCGCCGGGGCAGCACAGGGGGATGACGCCCGGGACGAGCGCCATCCTGTGTGATGTGGGGGTCAGTCCTGGGCCTGCAGGGCGTCCTGCAGCAGGGTGAAGAGATCGTCGATCTGGCTGCGCTCGATGATGAGGGGCGGCGAAAGGGCGATGATGTCGCCGGTCACCCGGATAAGCGCCCCCTTCTCGAAACAGCGCACGAACACCTCGTAGGCCCGCTTGCCCGGCGCATCGGGTATGGATTCGAGCTCGATGCCCGCCACCAGGCCGTAGTTGCGCACGTCTTTCACGTGCTTGCAGCCCTTGAGGGAATGGGCCGCCTCCTCCCAGTAGCCCGCCAGCTCGGCCGCCCGGGTCAGCAGATTTTCGCTCCGGTAGATCTCGAGGGTCGCCAGACCCGCCGCCGCCGCCACCGGGTGGCCGGAGTAGGTGTAGCCGTGGAACAGCTCGATGGCCCCCTTGCCCGCCACCATCATGTCGTCATAGATGTGGTTCTGTACCAGCACGGCCCCCATGGGGATGGCGCCGTTGGTGAGCCCCTTGGCGCAGGTGATCATGTCGGGGATGACGTCGAACTCCTGGGCGGCGAAGGGGGAGCCGAGGCGGCCGAAACCGGTGATCACCTCGTCAAAAATCAGCAGGATGCCGTGTTTGGTACAGATCTCCCGCAGCCGCTTGAGATAGCCCTTGGGGGGCATGATGACCCCGGTGCTGCCGGCGATGGGCTCGACGATGACCGCCGCGATGTTGCTGGCGTCGTGCAGGAAGACAATCTTCTCCAGTTCATCGGCCAGGGTGAGGTCTTCTGCTGGCAATCCCTTGGTGAACGCATTTTTCCCTATATTGAGGGTGTGGGGCAGATGATCCACCCCGGTCAGCAGGGAGCCGAACCACTTGCGGTTGCCGGGAATGCCCCCCACCGAGATGCCGCCAAAACCCACCCCGTGGTAGCCGCGCTCGCGGCCGATGAGCCGGGTACGGGTGCCCTGGCCGCGAGCCCGCTGCCAGGCCAGCGCAATCTTGAGCGCGGTGTCCACGGACTCCGATCCGGAGTTGGTATAGAAGACGTGACCGAATCCCTTGGGGGCGATCTCCACCAGCCGGTTGGCCAGCTCGAACGGCAGGGGGTGGCCCATCTGGAAGGTGGGGGCAAAATCGAGGTGGGAGATCTGCTGGGAGACCGCCTCGGCGATCTCGCGCCGACCATGGCCTGCGTTGCAACACCAGAGTCCGGCAGTGCCATCCAGTATCTTGCGGCCATCCTCTGAGTGATAATACATCCCCTCTGCCGACTTCAGGATGCGCGGCGCCGCCTTGAACTGCTGGTTGGCGGTGAACGGCATCCAGAATGCGGACATGTCGGGGGTATTGATGTCGCTGACAGGTTTCATGGTCACCTCATCCTTAAGGCGTTTAGTAACACCCGGCTCATGCCTATTAAATTAAACACCTGAATCCATAAAAAAGGGCTTTTATCGCCCGGCTTGGTGTCACCCCTCAGGGGTGGTATAAGATATTTAACACAATTTTAATAATAGTAAACAGTCAAGGAGTGTCTATCGATGGATATCGGTCACCGCCTCAAGGCGGTTCGCACCAAGGCGGCCCTCTCCCAGCGCGAGCTGGCAAAACGCTCCGGTGTGACCAACGGCTTTATCTCCCAGATCGAGAAAAATCAGGTGAGCCCCTCGGTGGCTTCCCTGCGCAAGGTGCTGGAAGGCATCCCCATGTCATTGGCCAGCTTCTTCACCGACGAGACGGAGATGGATTCCGAGGTGATCTTCCGTGCGGACGACATGCCGGATCTCGGCACCCACCCCATCAGCTACCGTCTGGTGGGTCACAGCCGTGCCAACCGCGCCATCGGCATGATGCAGGAGATACTGCCCCCGGGCGCCGACACCGGTGACGACATGCTGAGTCACGAAGGGGAAGAGTGCGGCATCGTCATCCGGGGTCAGGTGGAAGTCACGGTAGGCGAGCAGGTTCACCTGCTGGCACCGGGGGATGGCTACTACTTCGACAGCCGCACTCCCCACCGTTTTCGCAACGTGGGGGATCAGGAGTGCATGCTGATCTCGGCCAACACGCCCGCCAGCTTCTGACGGGCCTTCTCCCGGAACAGCCCGCCGGGCTCCTCCCCGCCCGGCCCAGGGATCAAGCCAGCGACACGGGCTCCCGCCCCGCCGCGCGACCCCCGACACCACAGGCCAGGGCGCCCGGTTTGCCCCGCCGTTGGCCCGGGTTGTTCGGGGTCAGTGTTTAATGAATTGTTACAAGATGGATTTACAAGCGGCAGGATGTTTAGCATATTGATACGCGGAGACTGACTTTCTGCCGGTTCAAGGAGTGAACATGAGTGACCTGACCCTGGCCCAGTGGCAACACAAGGCCGCCCATCTGACCCTGCCCTCGCAAGCCTTTATCGACGGCACCTACCGGGATGCCATCAACGGCGCCACCTTCGATTGCATCAACCCGGCCAACGGCCAACTGCTGACCAGGGTCGCCTCCTGCGACGCCGCCGATGCCGAGCTGGCGGTCAAGGCGGCCCGTGCCGCCTTCGACGACAAGCGCTGGTGCGGCCTCTCCCCCAAGCAGCGCAAGCTCATCATGCAGCGCTTCGCCGAACTGATGCGCCTGAACCTGGTGGAGCTGGCACTGCTGGAGTCGCTGGATATGGGCAAGCCCATCGGCGACGCCATGGGGTATGACGCCCCCGCCGCCGCGAACTGCATCGCCTGGAACGCCGAGGCGATAGACAAGATCTACGATCAGGTCGCCCCGGTGGAAGAGTCCGCCCTGGCCCTGGTGACCCGCGAGCCCCTCGGTGTCGTGGCCGCCATCGTGCCCTGGAACTTCCCCCTGGTGATGGCCTGCTGGAAGCTGGGCCCGGCGCTCGCCACCGGCAACTCGGTGATCCTCAAACCCTCCGAGAAATCCCCCCTCACCGCCCTGCGCATCGCGGGTCTGGCGAAGGAGGCGGGCATCCCCGACGGCGTGTTCAACGTGCTGCCGGGCTTTGGTCACACCGTGGGCGAGGCGCTGGCCATGCACATGGACGTCGACTGCATCACCTTCACCGGCTCCACCAAGATCGGCAAGCATCTGGTGCAGTGCTCCGGCAAGTCCAACCTCAAGCGCGCCTTCATGGAGTGCGGCGGCAAGAGCCCCAACATCGTGCTGGCGGATGCACCGGATCTGGACGCCGCCGCCAGAAGCGCCGTCGGCGCCATCTTCTACAACCAGGGGGAAGTGTGCACCGCCGCCTCCCGCCTGCTGGTGCAAAACAGCATCAAGCCCCAGTTCATGGAGCGGCTGCTGGCCCACGCCCGCGAGTGGATCTCGGCCAACCCGCTCGACCCCACCACCCGCATCGGTGCCATGGTGGACCACATCCAGATGGAGCAGGTCCTCAACTACATCGCCATCGGCCAGCAGGAGGGCGCCAAGCTGCTGCTGGGAGGCAAGCGTACCCAGCCCGAGGAGGGCGGCTACTACATCGAACCCACCATCTTTGACAACGTGACCCCGACGATGCGCATCTTCCGCGAGGAGATATTCGGCCCCGTGCTGGCGGTGACCGGCTTCGACACCCTGGAAGAGGCCATCGCCCTTGGCAACGACACCGACTACGGCCTGGCCGCGGCGATCTGGACGGCGGATCTCAACCAGGCGGTGAAGGGGTCGCGCGCCCTGCGCGCCGGCACCGTCTTCGTCAACAACTGGGATGGCGGCGACATGACCATGCCGTTTGGCGGCTTCAAGCAGTCCGGCAACGGGCGCGACAAGTCCCTGCACGCCCTGGAGAAGTACACCGAGCTGAAAAGCACCTGGATCCAGCTCGAATAACGTCATAAATGACGCTTATCAACAAAACAGGGGGGAGAAATCCCCCTTTCTCATTTTTACTCTTTTATCCCCTCGCTCAATCGATATAATCGTCAAATAGCAAGCCATTAAATTTAAAGATAAAAATGCTGTTTTTTCTGGGAAGTGTACTGTTTCTGGTGGTGGGACTGCCGCTGTTGTTCTTCGTGCTGGGTCAGGGGGAAGCCTATGTTACCTGGGGCCCCTGGATCTCCGCCATCGCCCTCATGCTGTGGCTGCTGATGGACGTGGAGAAGATCCGCCGCGGGGGCGGTCGCTGAAGTCGCTCCTGCTGTTAAAATCCCGTCAGACCCATTTATTGTCTTCTTTCCCTGCAAAAGGATCGCTACACTGACTTTTTGCGATGTTTCCCGACATCCGCACTCCAGTGAAGGTTATCCGCATGCAACAACAGATCCAGCGCCAGGGCGTCCTCTATGCCCTCGGCGCCTACACCCTTTGGGGCCTGGCACCCATCTACTTCAAGTCCCTCTCCGCCGTGCCGGCCGCCGAGATCCTGACCCACCGCATGATCTGGTCCTGCGCCCTGCTGATGGTGCTGGTGCTGCTCGGACGCCAGTGGCACAAGGTGCAGGCGGTGCTGCGCCAGCCCAAGGTGCTGCTCACCCTGGCCTTCACCTCCGTCACCGTCGGCGGCAACTGGCTGCTGTTCATCTGGGCCATCAACAACGGCCACATGCTGGATGCGAGCCTGGGCTACTACATCAACCCTCTGTTCAACGTGCTGCTCGGCATGGTGTTTCTGAGCGAGAAGCTGCGCCGCCTGCAGTGGTGGGCGGTAGGGCTCGCCTTTGTCGGTGTCGCCGTCCAGCTCATCGCCTTCGGTTCCCTGCCCTGGATAGCCCTGGTGCTGGCCTCGAGCTTCGCCATCTACGGCCTCATTCGCAAGAAACTGGCCCTGGACGCCCTCACCGGCCTGCTCATCGAGACCCTGATCATGCTGCCGCCAGCCGCCTTCTATCTGTGGGGCATCGCCGACAGCCCCACCAGCCACCTCACCCAGAATGACTGGCACCTGAACCTGCTGCTCATCGCCGCGGGCGCCGTCACCACGGCCCCCCTGCTCTGCTTCACCGCGGCGGCCACCCGGCTCAAGCTCTCCACCCTGGGCTTCTTCCAGTACATAGGCCCCAGCCTGATGTTCATCCTGGCGGTGACCCTGTATGGCGAGGCGCTGGCGCTGGACAAGATGATCACCTTTGGCTGCATCTGGAGCGCCCTGGTGCTGTTCAGCCTGGATGGCCTGCGCAGCGGCAAGCGGCGCCAGGAGGTCGGCTGAGGCGCCGGCGCAATAATCTACAAGCCAAGGGGCCGCTTTCGGGGTATCAATAGGGGATGAACGCCCCCCAATCCCGCATCCACTACTGGCAATCCCGGCTGCTGCCGGGGGTTGAACTCTCCCACTCCCACCACAGGGAGTTCAGCTATGGCCGCCACGTGCATCTGGACTACCACATCGGTCTGGTGCAGCGGGGCGGCCAGAAGTTCATCCACAAGGGGAACAGCCACAACCTGGTGCGCGGCGAACTCTCCACCGTCAACCCGGACGAAATGCACGACGGCCTCAGCCTGCTGCCGGAAGGGTACGAGGTGCGGGTCTTCTCCATCGCCCCCGAGCAGCTGGCCCGCTGGCTGCCGGAACACCCCGAGCCCTTTTTCCACCAGGGATTGCAGAGCCGCCCCGACCTCTATCAGGGCTTTGCCCGCCTGCACATGCACCTGGACGGCCCTGCCCCCGACGGCCTGCTGGCGGAGAGCCAGTTGCTGGCCCTGCTGGGCGAACTGTTCCGGCTCGCCCCCGAGCGCCACGCCCTGGCGGATCCCCAGCTCAGGTTCCTGCGCGACCATCTGCTGGCCCGGCTGGACGAGCGCCACACCCTGGAGGACCTGGCCGCCCTGTTCGGGCTGGATCGCTTCGCCTTCCTCCGTCAGTTCAAGAAGAAGACCGGCATGACCCCCTATGCCTGGCTCAAGCGGCTGCGCCTCGAACAGGGCAAGCGCCTGCTCGGCAGCGGTCTGCCAGTGAGCGAGGTGGCTCTGGCGGTGGGCTTCTTCGATCAGAGCCACTTCCACCACGGTTTTCGTCAGGCCTTCGGGCTCACCCCGGCGGAGTATCGCCAGCAGATGCTGCCCGCCTGAATCGTCGCCGCTGCAATCTTTTACAATCTCCCGTCCCCCGTCCTGCCCCATGCTGTCACCTCCATACCGCTGTCGGAGGTCTTTTATGTTCACCAGCCTGTTTCTGACCCTGGGTCTCGTCCACCTCGTCGCCCTGGCGAGCCCGGGCCCGGATTTCGCGCTCATCCTGCGCACCAGCCTGCACAGGCCCACCGCCCTCGGAGCGGCCCTTGGCATCGCCCTCGCCATCCTGCTCCACGCCACCCTGAGCCTGACCGGCATCAGCCTGCTGATCGCAAGCCAGCCCTGGCTCTTTCTCGCCGTGAAACTGGTGGGTGCCCTCTATCTGGGCTGGCTGGGCTGGGGGGCGCTGAAGGCTGCCTGGCAGGGAAGCGGGGATCTGGCGCTGCGCGCCGGAGGCGAGCGGCCGGGCTGGCGCAAGGGGGTGAAGAGCGGGCTGGCCACCAATCTGCTCAACCCCAAGGCGATGCTGTTCTTCATGGGACTGCTGGCCGCCATGGTGACGCCCCAGGTGGATGGCCTGACCCGGGGACTGCTGATCCTGGAGCTGTTCCTGCTCTCCCTCGTCTGGTTCAGCGCCCTGGCCTGGAGCCTCTCCACCCCCCGCGCCCAGCACCTGCTCGGCCGCATCCAGCGCCCGCTCAACCTGATGACGGGCCTGCTGTTTGGCGCGGTCAGCCTCTCCATCCTGGTGGATCTGCAGGGGCACTGGCCAGCAGCCTGACCGGCACGTCCTTGTTGGCGGCAAGCAGGGAGGGGCCCTGACGGACGGCGCGACTACTCCCCGTGCCGCATCCCCTTGCGCAGGTAGACGTAACCCTCCCCCGGGCTGCCCCAGCGCTGATGGGCGCCGTTGTCATAGGCCCTGTCCAGCAGCCGGACGCTGTCCGGGCCGATCCAGAGGTACTGCACCAGGGTGGTGGCACCGCCAAAATCGGTGGCGCAGTGCCCGACCCGGGTCTGCCCCTTGTACTCCCCGCCCGGCTGGCGGGTCAGCCAGATCTCGCACCCTTCGCGCAGGGAGAGTTGCTGGGGGGTGAGGGAGTCGAGCAGCTCGGGCCGACGCCAGGCGCCGGCAAAATCCATGGCCCTCGGCATGGTCAGTTCGGCCATCAGGATGCGGCCATCGGGCAGGGAGGAGAAGCGGTAGATGCGCTGGCGAAACGGCCGCTGCGCCCGCTCGGTCAGAAACTGCTCCGCATAGACCCAGCGAAAGGGGCCCTCCCCGGGCCAGATCTCCACCAGCCGCAGCTCGGCGCTAGTGAAGCGGGCATCGAAGGTGGCTTGCTCCTGGCTGGAAAACTCCCCCGAGAACCAGGAGAGCAGGGGCTCCAGCCTCCCCTGCGTGGCATGGGGGCCGGGGGCCGTCACGAAGGGGACGGGCGCCGCCCAGATCAGGCTGGCGTAAAACAGCCCCAGCAGGGCCGCCATCAGCTGTGTCATCGAATCCTTCCGAGTCGCTTGCATGGCGGCGATTATATGAGCGAACGGTGACAATAACCTCTATCTTGATCAACTCCTTGAAGAGAAAACGAAAAATCCTCTCTGCAGGCGAAAGGAGGCGACGCCCCCGGCCTGCGTTCCGTCAGATCAGCATCCGAAGCGCACAGTAAACCAACAAGCCCGCCAGCGTCAGGTTCAGAATGCGGCCGTGGCGCTGGAACAGGGGCTGCAGCAGATGACCCGCCAGGGCCCAGCAGAGGTTCCCCAGCGTGCCGATCAGCGCCAGCAGCAGGCTGACGCCCAGCACCCAGACGAATTCTGTGGTGTGGGGCAACACGAAGGTGGAGAGCGCCGTGATGCCGTATAGGATGATCTTCACGTTCACGAACTGCAGCCAGAAGCTGGTCCAGAAGCCGGGCAAGGCTCCATCTGTGCTCGACAGGTTGGAGCCGCTGGCCGCAATGCGCCAGGCCAGCCAGAGCACATAAGCCGCCCCGGCCCAGCTGAGCCAGCCAACCAGCGCGGGGGAGAGGCTGATGAGGGTGAAGGTGAACAGGGCACACAGCAGCATGATCAGCAGGAAGCCCGCACTCATGCCCGCCAGCACCCGGCTACTGCGGCGCAGACCATGCTGATTGGCGGCGCTCAGAGCCAGTATGTTGTTCGGTCCCGGCGTCATGGCCGTGATCAGGGTGTAAGTCAAAAATGCGCTGACAAGGGTCGTGGTCATGGTGTTTCTCCAAATGGGAGTGATACCTTAACGCGGCCATTGGCATCAAAAAATCGAATGTTTTAGCATTCTAAATTCAACCATTTCGATGAATTGGAGTCCCCATGGATTTGCGACGTCTCATTACCCTCAAGACGGTGATCGAGGAGGGCTCCTTCGTGAAGGCATCCCGCAAGCTCTGCTGCACCCAGTCGACGGTAACCTTCCATATCCAGCAGTTGGAGCAGGAACTTTCGCTACAACTGTTCGAAAAAATAGGGCGTCGCATGTGCCTGACCAAGGCCGGACAGAACATCATGCCGCATGTGCACGAGATGATCCGGGTGATGTCGGGTCTGCGCCAGGCGGCGCAGCAGGACGCCGAGCCGAGCGGTGAGCTCAGGGTCGCCATCGGCGAAACTCTGCTGGCCTACAAGATGCCGGCGGTGCTCGAGCGCTTCAAGCGGCTGGCTCCCGGGGTCCGACTGTCGCTCCGGTCCCTGAACTGTTACGTCATTCGCGATGCGCTGCTGGCGGACGAGGCCGATCTCGGTATCTTCTATCGGGTCGGCAACGATGCCGCCCTGCTGATGGAGAGCTTTGGCGAGCAACCCCTGGTGCTGGTAGCTTCCCCCGCCCTCAGCGGTGGTATCGACTTCACCCGCCCGGATCAGCACCTGCCGGTCAGCTTCATCATCAACGAACCCCAGTGCATCTTCCGTCAGATTTTCGAGAGCACATTACGCCAGCGAGCCATCACTCTGGACGGCACCATAGAGCTGTGGAGCATAGAGAGCATCAAGCGCTGCGTGGCCAGCAACCTCGGCGTCTCCTTCCTGCCCCGCTTCGCCGTCGAGCGGGAGCTGAGTTCGGGGGAGCTGCAGGAGCTGCCCTTCTCCCCCACGCCCCTCGTCATCACGGCCCTGTGCGCCCACCACGCCAGCAAGTTTGTCAGCCCCGCCATGCGGGTGTTTATGGAGTGCGTGCAGACGTGCCTGACAGAGGAGGCGTCGCCAGCGGCAAATGCGGCCGCTCATGGCGACCAGGACGCGCGCCGCCTGATGACAACCTAGCCCTTCAATGGGAGCGCCACGACTCCTGACCCTCGGTTGTCCTTCCCCCGAGCGACTATCCTTGCTCGGATACAACCGAGAAGGAACCCAAGATGAGCACAGGAACAGTCACTCTGCATCGCGTACTCAAGGCCCCGCCACAGCGGGTATACCAGGCCTTTATCGAGCCGGACGCCCTGGCCAAATGGCTGCCCCCCCATGGCTTCACCTGCAAGGTGGCGGCGCTGGATGCCAGGGTCGGCGGCCAGTTCAGGATGTCGTTCACCCACTTCGCCAGCGGCCACACCCACGCCTTCGGCGGCGAGTATCTCGTGCTGGAGCCGGGCAAGCGCATCCGCTACACCGACCGCTTCGACGACCCCAACCTGCCGGGGGAGATGCAGGTCACCATCACCCTCACCCAGGTGCTGTGCGGCACCGAGCTCGCCATCGAACAGGCGGGTATTCCGGCGATCATCCCGGTGGAGATGTGCTACCTCGGCTGGCAGGAGTCCCTGATGCAGCTCGCCACCCTGGTGGAGCCCGAGATCCCCGCCGAGTGACCCGACACGGGGGCTCCCCCGGTGGCCCCCGCACAGATACCCCTTGTGAGAGAGGGGCCTGATCAGGTATCTCTGTGGGCAGGGCGGGCTGCGTCCTTGCAGCGACCATCCACCGCCAGGAGCCCCCATGAAACGAGTCTTGATGATGACCATGGCCGCCGCCCTGCTGGGCGGGTGCGCCGTGAAGAACCAGGTCACCCACAGCCTGCAGGCGATCCCGCTCACCGCCTTCCAGCAGAGCGAGAGCAACCCCAACCAGCGCATCTACAAGGAGCCCGGCGTGGATCTGCGCCAGTACCATCAGGTGCTGCTCGACCCCTTGCAGTTCATCCGCCAGGAGAACGGCCAGTGGTATCTGCTGACCGCCAACGAGCAGAACGAGATCGGCCGCTACTACCACGCCACCTTCCAGCGCGAACTGATGAGCCAGGGCGTCAAGATGGCTACCGAACCCGGTCCCGGCGTGATGCGGGTGCAGGCGGCCATCACCAACTTCGACCTGACCCGCCCCGACCCCAAGCTGCGGGATCTGCTGCCCGCCAAGATCGCCATCAACGTCACCCGCGAGGTAATAGGCAAGGAGCCCTATCTGCTCAGGGTGGGCAGCATGGCCCAGTTGCTCGACGCCCAGAGCGGCAAGCTGCTGGTGCGGGTGATGGACGCTCGCGAGAGCCCGGACACCACCCACAAGGATTCCCCCATCACCGCTCTGGAGATGGAGAAGATGATCGATCAGTGGGCCGCAAGTCGCGCCAAACAACTGGCCGACAATCTGGGGCGCTGAGCCGGGCCGAAAACGACAAAGCCTGCCAGGGGGCAGGCTTTGTTGTCGCTGAAGCGCGGCTTATTGCAGGTTCAGACCGCCCAGGTAATCCCGCTTGCCCAGATCCACCCCGGCCTGGCGCAGCAGGGCATAGGTCATGGTGAGGTGGAAGTAGAAGTTCGGGATGCCGTACTCATGCACGCAGCTGTGGCCGTCCATCCCCTTGCCGCCCGCCCAGTAGGGGTAGTAGTGGCCGCTCGCATACTGGCTGAAATCGGCGTCCAGCTTGCCTTGCAGGTAGGCGATGGTCTTGGCCACGTGGGCGCGCAGATCCGCCATGGTCTTGGGATCATCCCCCAGCACCGGCGGCTCGCTCAGGCTGGCAGTGGCCACCACGGCGCGGGCGCTGTCGCAGCAGATCAGCACCTGCTTGCTCAGGGGCAGCATGTCGACGATGAGGCGCTCATTGAAGAAGTTGTCCACGTTGAATTTCTTCGCCTCGGCGTGGGCCTCGGCCTTGGCCAGACACTGGTCCAGGTTGGTCAGCATCTTGATGAACTGGGCTGCGATATCACGATTCATAATGCACTCTCGGTTGGTTGAAGGCAGTAAAACGAGCGGCTCCACTATAGCGCATCCCCCTTGCAGTTCGAGCCCGAGGGGATGAAAAGCGGGGGCGTCCTCCCTGCCCTGCGACAGGCGGTGGCGAGCACCGGCGGGCTGCGAGGCCAGCGCGCCATACCCCGTCGCCGCACCGAGTCCCTCTTTCCCCTTTTTTTGATCTGTGACAGGCATCTCGTTTTTCGAGGGGCGTAGTCTGGAGCCCGTTGCCCCGGCACGGGCCGGGGCACCCATCCCACAAGGAGAATGCCATGAAGATCTACGATCGAAACCGCAATGTGCTGACCCTGGGCCAACGGGTGATGATTGCCGCCACTGGCGCAGTCGACACCCTCAAGGAGGCGCACACCGACAACCTGACCCCCTATCAGGCCGAGCATGAGAAGTGCGTGCTGCTGACGAACAGCCAGGAGCGCTACGCCCCCATCGAGTTGATTAGACTAGGCTGATCCCGTTTTCCGTCACCCTACTCTTTACAATTCACCCGGCCGCACGCCCCGTCGCTGGCCGGGTTTCTCTCTCCGCTCTACTCCTTCTCCGAGCCGCTGCCACCTTATGAGGGCGAGGCGATGCAGCTGGCCGGGATCCAGCCTGATTGCCCCGCTTCGTTGTGAACCCAGAGCCAGCCTGCCAGCTCCCGATCCACTCGAACCCGCTCCCCCACCGCCACATCCAGCTCCCGGGCGGTATAGTCCTGGCGCGCCTGCGCCTCCTCGGCGCTTATCGGGGTCAGCAGGGACAGGGGCGCCCACCCCTCGTTGCCGTCTGCGGTAAAGGTGCGCACCCAGCCCGGAAACTCGTCGTCCTCGTGGCCGATGCGCACCCGCTCTCCGGCCCGAAAGGCGATGGGATTGGGGTAGCAGGTGTGGTGCGCCGTGGTGATCAACGCCAGCATTGTCTCTTCCTCCGACAGGTTCTGTTTGGTGACGCCCCGAGTCATACCACAAGCCGGGCACCGTTGCGTCAACCGGGCTCACACCCTCTGGCAGAGGGCACGCTCCCCCAGGGCGGGCCTACGACCCTGATCCCCACGATTCATTACTGTCAGTGAATTTTCATATCATCCGAGTGTCATTTCAGTGAACACATCACCGCCCTAGACTGCTTCTCGAACCTTAACGAGGAGTCTTGTATGAAACTCACCCCTATCCCGTTGCTGGCCGGCACCCTCGCCTCGGCCTTCTCTTTCAACACCTTCGCCGGTGACATCGTCTCGGTGCAGTTCAGCGATGGCCGCCCCGCCGTGACCGGGGTCGAAGCGGTCAACAACGCGCTCAACCCCATCGGCGTCAACGTGGTCACCGTCGACATTCCCGAGGCCGCCAGGCCGCTGCTTGAAGCCTCTCACCGCCGCGCCCTGACCAAAGCGGAGCACGGCACCCTGATTGCGGCCTTCAATCTGAGTCAGGGGGAGCTGCTGGAGCAGGCCAGGCTCGCAGGCCGCGAGCCCGCGGTGCAAGGAGGCGGCGTCGCCACCGAAGAGACCGGCGTCGGCCCCTACCCCAAGGTCTATGACCTGATGGCGCTGGACGAGCGCACCCGCAGCGCCGTGCTCGGCAAATATGGCCGCATGCACGTCAACTCCGCCGAGGACGGCACCGACATCGACGAGGTGATGACGGTGGTCAGCGGCGGGCCGTTCCGCTGGGGCTTTACCCTCAAAGACGGCAGCATCGCCCGCTTCCAGATAGACAAGGTGGGCCTGGAGGACAAGGCCGTGCGGATCAGCTATCACGGGCTTGGCATGCACGCCGGGTTGATGGACGCAAAACAGGGGCTCTTGGTGGCCTTCGCCCACGGACCCAGAGCGTTCACCATGCGCTACCAGGCCGACGTGCCCCACGCCCAGTTGCTTGGCACCAACCCCTGGGCCGATGTCGGCATCACCCTGCCCCCCGCCCCCGGCAAGGTGCAGTAAGCCGGTGCGTGCCATCTGGCGGCGGGGCCCGGGCCCTGCCGCCTGCTTTTATGCCTGCTACGCCTGCCACCTCGGGGCCGGGGTGCCCGGGGCCCATCGCCTCTCTTTCGTCTGCGTCTCTGCCACGCCCCGGAAGGCCATGATCCGGGCCGGTCTGCCACGGGCAACTCTCTGTCTGGCGGGGGATGGGGGGTGGACACCCCGGGGATCCGCACTATTGTGATAAAAGTGCGCAATGATGGCGCCATCATTTACCAGTAGTGAATTAACGGGGGCAGGATGAACAAGATCACGGCGCTGAACGTCTTTCGCCGGGTGGTGGAAATGGGCACCTTCAGGGCGGCGGCGGACGACCTGCGCCTCTCCCAGGCGGCGGTCAGCAAGAACATCAACGAGCTGGAGGCCTTTCTCGGCATCGCCCTCATCAACCGCACCACCCGGCGGCTGAGCGTCACCGAATCGGGAATGGCCTATTACGGCCAGATATGCGCCGTGCTGGACAGCCTGGAGGCCGCCGACCAGTCCATCATGGCCGCCTCCTTCACCCCCAGGGGCAGGCTGAGGATCGGCATGCCCATGTCCTACGGGCTGATCCGGCTCAACCCCCTTGTCTGCGAATTCCAGCGCCGCTATCAGGAAATCGGCATCGAGGTGATCCTGAGCGACGCCTACATGGATCTGGTGGACCAGGGGCTGGACGTGGTGATCCGGGGGGCTGGCACCCTGGAGGACTCCACCCTGCGCGCCAAACCCCTGTGCGAGGTGCAGCGGGTGCTCTGCGCCGCCCCCGACTACCTGAAGGAGGCGGGCCAGCCCGCCAACCCGGCGGATCTCAAGGGCCACAACTGCCTGCGCTACAGCCTCTCCTCCTCCCCCAACAAGTGGTTCTTCACCCGGGACGCGGAGAGCGTGGCGGTGGAGCTGCCCCCCGCCAGCTTCTGCGCCAACAACGGCATCGCCCTGAAACAGGCGGCGGTGCAGGGGCTCGGGGTGATCCTGGTACCGGATGAATTCGTGTCGAACGACCTGTCGGACGGCACCCTGGTCAGATTGCTCCCCGACTGGCAACCCGACCCCCACGCCCTGTTCGCCGTCTACCCCTTCCACAAGGAGCAGTCCCGCAACGTGCGGCTCTTTATCGAATTTCTCGTCAAGGCGTTTCAGCTGAGGTGAGCCCGATAGGCGGATGCCTGTTGGAACCCGCCTGCATGTAGGTTCGATTAGCGAAGCGTAATCGGACGTTCGTGGAATCGGACGATCGCGTCATCGATCGCTCCCTCTGGCTACCGCCCGCCGTCCAGGATGACGCCCCCTGCCTGTGTTGCCGATGTATCCGCAAATAGTCGCCTGCCAAGCTGGCGGATCAGCAGCAGCGGCGACAACAGGGTGAGCAGCAGCCAGTGGGTGTGGGGCAGGATAAAGCTCCAGATGATCTCGTGAGGCAGCCAGGTCGACGCGGTTGCCGTCATAAAGGCGATGTCATAGGTCTGCCACAACCAGAGCCCGGCAAAGAGCGGCAACAACAGCGGGCGGGGTGTCAGCAAAAACAGCGGCAAGTAAACACAGGCGAGTACGGCGCTGAACTCCAGCATGGCCGGGGTCAGCTCAGACAAGGTATGACTGGGGGAGAGACCGCTCCATTGGACAGGCGTCCCCTCGGCCAATGCAGGCCACCAGGATGCGTATTGAAACAGGGTAAACGAAATCAGAAACAGCAGGCTGGTCAGCAGCGCCAGCGCCGTTTTCCGCAACAACCAGTGCCCCATCCGGCGCAGTGTCGGCATCCATGTAGACATCAATGGCTCCCATTTGGTGACGGGGCAGTATACCGTGACATTGGTCGTTTTTAACGCGGGCAAACCAGAAGGGCTGAATAATCCGCTTCTTGTTTCTGATTTTCTCTACTACTTTAATAATATATAACTTGATGATAAATATAAATCACACATAAAAAGATTCACTCAGAACCTCATTTTGTTTTTTGACTAGATGACCATAATACTGTATTTTGTAATTGTATTATACAATGGTAACTGAATAGTATGATGGCTAAAGAAGTGAAATATTTTGAAAGTGACATTAAGGCTCTATTAATTCAATTTCTAATGGAGAAGAATATTTTATCTGAAGACGCCATTATTATAAATGAGCTTACTGTAGACAAATACGCTCGGAGAGCTGACATCGTTCTTTTAAAAAAAGATGAGCTTCATGCATATGAAATAAAGAGCGATGCTGATGGCCTCACAAGATTAGACGGCCAAATATCAAAATATCTTGAATATTTCGATAAAGTTACTGTTGTTGTTACACGCAAACATACAGAAAAAGCATTGCTAGCTTCACCTATGCAAGTGAGCGTTATCGAACTTAATAACGACAAATTCAAAATTATTAGACGAGGAAGGAAAATAAAAAACACAAGAAAAGAAAGTTTTATATCATTAATGACTAGTGTAGAACTTAGAACATTAGCATCAAGAATTGGATTAGCGGCAAACTCTTATAAAAGAAAAGACTTAGAAAAAGCTATGAGTCTTGCAACATTAAAGCAATTAAGAGAGCATGCTATATTATGTTTAAAGAAAAAATACTCTAGACAATTTGACAAATTTTCAGAGGAGACCAGTCACCGAGTAGTGAAATCGACAGATATATCACTACTCAGCGTGCACAAACGAACATCTAACCATCACAACGGAACACAAAACATTAAAGATATCATAAATAACCTTTACGCTATTGAACAATAGACTAGTCAATCCATTCTTCGTCGGTATCCAAACCTTCAATTAAATCATGATAATGCAACTGCAAATATAGATGAATATTTATTCTAACTGCTGTTGCTCTATTTGGATTAGTGATTCCATAATCATCACCTTTAGATGTAAGTTCTATCATCTGTGTTCCCCAAAGAGCAAGGGAAGGCTCCCAATAATCACTCTTTATAACTTCTAACGCAGCCTCTTTATAGAGAGTTTTTCTTTCCTCACCCGCCTCCTCATTTAATTCCTTCCTGACGAAACGCCAATCATTTTTTAGCGGATAATCTATCCGTGGGGGAGGCGTTCCTCCACCGCCCTTGTTTTTCTCTGCTCTCGCACCGCCACGGTCAGAGTAAACAAATGAAGCATCCGGAAGAGCTTTAACAATCTTGTTATAAAATTGGCGTTCGTATATAGGAATTTCACCACGGTAAGAGCCGCTAAAGCTATTAGGTGAATCGCCCCGGCTTCTCTAGACACTTTTGAGCCGTTCGAAATATTGCTTTTCACACTCTACTGGCGATAGCCCATTGTTGAAACTGTGCCGACGCTTGGGGTTGTAAAACATTTCAATGTAATCGAACACATCCTGCCGGGCCTCCTCCCGATCTGCATAGGTTTTACGTCGGATCCGCTCGCGTTTGAGGAGTTGGAAGAAACTCTCCGCCACCGCGTTATCATGGCAATTGCCACGTCTGCTCATGCTGGCCTTGAGCCGGTGCTCCCGCAAAAAATCCTGCCAGTCATAGCTGCTAAACTGGCTCCCTTGGTCAGAATGAACCAGCACTTCCTGCTCGGGTCGCCGTCGCCACACTGCCATCAGTAACGCGCTGATGGCCAACTCTCGGTCGATCCGTGGCCCCATTGACCAACCAATGACTTGTCGTGAAAACAAATCCAATACCGCGGCCAGATAGAGCCAGCCTTCATGGGTTCGAATATAAGTGATGTCCGTTACCCAGACCTTATTTGGCTCAGTCACATCGAACTGGCGTTCAAGATGATTCGGTGCAACCACCGTTGGCCGGCCACCATAATGACCGGGACGGCGACGATAACCGGTTTGTGAACGCAAACCTTCATGACGCATTAATCGCGCCACCCGGTGTTTCCCACAGGTCTCGCCCATCTCTCGCAGGTCATCCCGGATCTTGCGATAGCCATAGACGCCCCCGCTTTCTAGCCAACATTGCTTGATCTGGCCCAGGAGGCGTTGGTCTTCAAGTGCGCGGGCAGATAAAGGCTGGTGCTGCCAGGCGTAATAACCGCTCGGGTGGACATTCATCATCCGACACAGTCGGCGGATGGGATGTGTGGACGCGTGCACCCGGATGAAGGCGTACCTTACCCTGACAGCTTGGCAAAGTACGCGGCGGCCTTTTTTAAGATATCTCGCTCATCGGTGACGCGGCGCAGTTCAGCCTTGAGGCGCCGAATTTCGGCTTGCTGGCTGGAGTCATGCTGTTGCTGCACGGCGGGCTGGCTGTAGCGCCTGATCCAGGCGTAAAGACTGTGGCTGGAAACACCAAGTCGCTCAGCGACCTCTGCCACTGGGTAATGGCGCTCAGTCACCTGCTTGACGGCGGCCAGTTTGAATTCTTCCGTGTAACGTTGCTGCTTGCTCATAACACCTCCTGATTGACCTCAGTTTGAGGCTCTTGAGGTGTCTAGGAAAGTAGGGGCGATTCA